>NZ_JARUXD010000100.1:0-8906 GCF_030433875.1 Curtobacterium sp. PsM8
TCCTCGGCGGCGCCGGGGGTGGGGGGAGGCGCGTGTGACACGCTCCCGCTCGACCTACGGGAGGGTCCCCTCCTGGTGGTGGGGTGCCTCCCGTCGGTCTGTGGTGCACCCGCGCTTGCCATGCTCTGTTGGGCAGAGTATCTTCGCCACATGAGCACCGCTGAGATGCGCGAACCGACCCTGCTCGTGCTGACCTCCCTGGCCGGGGGACGCAAGCACGGGTACGGCCTCATCGGTGACGCCGCCGAACTGTCCGACGGGCGGGTCCGACTCAAGGTCGGCACGCTCTACGCCGTCCTCGACCGACTCCTCGACCAGGGGCTCGTCGCCAGCGCGGGGGAAGAGGTGGTCGACGGACGACTCCGTCGCTACTTCGAACTCACGGACGCCGGCGCCGACGCCCTCGACGCCGAGGTCCGCCGCATCGAGGCCAACGCCGCCGCCGCACGGGCACGGCTCACCGCGTGGCGGCCGAGCCCGGCCGCACGCAGCATGCACATCCGACCGGGGGGAGCGTCGTGACGAACACGAGACTGGAACAGGACTACGACCGGGCGCTCGGGTGGTACCCGACGCGGTGGCGACGGACGCACGGGCCGGCGATGCTCGGCACGCTGCTCGACGTCGCCGACGGTGAGGGCCGCACCCGACCGGCGCACGGCGAGCTCGCCGAACTGCGGTGGCAGGGCGTCCGTGAACGCGTGAACGCCGTCGTCCCCGGGGACGTCCGGGTGCTCGCGGCGTCCATCGGCACCGGAGCCGCCGCCGGGTTCGCCCTGGTCTACCTGCTCGCGGTCTCGTGGGTGCCGTGGGGGCCGCCGGCCGGCACGGCCTGGCCCGACCTGCCCGCGTTCGGACCGTTCCGGAACCCCGGCGTGCTGTTCGCGGTCCCGATCCTGCTCGGCGCGCTCGCGGCACTCGGCCGACAGCGGATGCTCGCCCACCTCGCCGGTGTCCTGGCGGTGCTCGGCATCGTCGTCGCTCGCATCACGGTGCAGGCGACCGAGAACTGGAACGGACCGGGGACGACCACGCTCGTCACGGTGGCGGCGCTCGTCGTCGTCGCGAACACCGGGGCGCCGCGGGACCGCCGCGCCCTCGGCACCGCGTTCGGGGTGGTGACGGCCGGACTCGCGCTCTTCGTCGGCCTGCAGCTGCCGACCGGGCACCCGTTCGAGGCGACCCTGCTCACCGACGGATCGTGGTGGGGAGCCGGGGTCACGCCGGCCCTCCTCGGCGTGGTCGGGGTGCTCGTCCTGGTCGCCGTCGGCGGACTCGTCCGCGGTCGGCACACCGTCCTCGCCGCGGCGCTCGCCGTCGCCTGGATGCCGTGGGCGGTCGCCGGCACCATCACGCTCCGGTACTTCGCCGCCGAGGACGGGGCATCGGTCCTCATGGCGGTGGGCTCGACCCTGATGGCGCTCACCGCCCTGGTGATCGCGCGTCGGGTGCCGCAGCGGTCCCGACGCGAGCGCGCGTGAACCGTGCCGGCGGGGCGGGCCGGTGCCGCGCCTCCCGGGTCGCGCGCGACGGACGGTAGGATGGTCGGATCATGGCGCAATTCGGTTCACTCTCCGATCGGCTCACCGAGACCTTCCGCAACCTGCGGAGCAAGGGACGGCTGACCCCGTCCGACGTGGACGGCACCGTCCGCGAGATCCGGCGGGCACTGCTCGACGCGGACGTCGCGCTCGAGGTCGTGAAGTCCTTCACCGCCTCGGTGCGTGAACGGGCACTCTCGGACGAGGTCAACAAGGCGCTGAACCCGGCGCAGCAGGTCGTCCAGATCGTCAACGAAGAGCTCGTCGGCATCCTCGGCGGGCAGCAGCGACGCCTCGAGTTCGCGAAGCGGCCGCCGACGGTCATCATGCTCGCGGGCCTGCAGGGCGCCGGCAAGACGACGCTGGCGGGCAAGCTCGGCAAGTGGCTCAAGAAGGACGGCCACACCCCGATGCTCGTCGCGGCGGACCTCCAGCGTCCGAACGCGGTGCAGCAGCTGCAGGTCGTCGGCGAGCAGGCCGGCGTGCACGTCTTCGCACCGGAGCCCGGCAACGGCGTCGGCGACCCGGTCAAGGTCGCGAAGAACGCCATCAAGGCCGCGGTCGACCAGCAGTACGACACCGTCATCGTGGACACCGCCGGTCGCCTGGGTGTGGACGCCGAGCTGATGAAGCAGGCCGCGAACATCCGCAAGGCCGTCGACCCGGACGAGGTCCTCTTCGTCATCGACGCGATGATCGGTCAGGACGCCGTCACGACCGCCCGTGCCTTCCAGGAGGGCGTGGACTTCACCGGCGTCGTCCTGTCCAAGCTCGACGGTGACGCCCGCGGTGGTGCGGCCCTGTCGGTCGCCTCGATCACCGGACGCCCGATCATGTTCGCGTCGACCGGTGAGGGGCTCGACGACTTCGAGCCGTTCCACCCGGACCGCATGGCGAGCCGCATCCTCGACCTCGGCGACATCCTGTCGCTCATCGAGCAGGCACAGGGCGCGTTCGACGAGGACGAGGCCCGCAAGGTCGCCGAGAAGATCGCGACCGACAACTTCACCCTGAACGACTTCCTGCAGCAGATGCAGCAGCTCCGGAAGGCCGGTTCGATCAAGGGCATGCTCGGCATGCTCCCCGGCGCGAAGGGCATGCGGGAAGCGCTCGACAACTTCGACGAGCGCGAGATCGTCCGCACCGAGGCGATCATCCAGTCGATGACGCCGCAGGAGCGCGAACTGCCCAAGCTCCTCAACGGCTCGCGCCGCCTGCGCATCGCCCGCGGTGCCGGATCGACGGTGACCGAGGTGAACGCCCTGGTCAACCGGTTCGAGCAGGCCGCGAAGATGATGAAGACCGTCGCCCGCGGCGGTGTCCCGCAGATGCCGGGCATGGGGCCGATCCCGGGCATGCACGGCGGCAAGAAGCTGCAGCCGCAGGGCAAGAAGAAGAAGGTCGGCAACCCGGCGAAGCGCGCGGCGCTCGCCTCCGGTGCCGCTCCGGCTCCGCAGCAGGCGCCGAAGGGTGCGGGCCTCGGGCTCGGCATGGGGTCCGGGAAGAACGGCGGCGCGCCGTCCGAGGAAGAACTCGCGTCGTTGCAGAAGTTCCTCGGTCGTTGACCATGTGTCGCTGACTGCGCACGTCAGCGCTTGACGGACGGGCGCGCCCCGCTCAGCGTGACGCGCCAGCGGCACGCGGGGCGCGCCGACCGAGCCTGCGAGGGAGGGGTACCAGCTGGTACCGGGCCTCCCGTCCGCCCCGTGGGGACGCGTGCTCAGAGCGAGTCGCGGAGCTCGCCGACCAGGTGCTGCACGACCGCGCGGAGGTCGCCGCCGTTCTCCTGCGCGACCGCGAGCTGCCGCTGGTACGAGGCGCCCCGTTCGATCATCGTGTCGAGGTGGTGCAGTTCCTCCTGGCAGCCGAGTCGTTCCGCGACCGGGTCGAGGCGAGCGACCAGGTCGTGGACCTCGTCCGTGACCAGTCGCTCGTCCCCAGCGACGTTCGTGATGATCTCGGCGTCCATGCCGTACCGGGCGGCTCGCCACTTGTTCTCGCGGACGAACCACGGCTGCATCGCCTGCAGGGTCTCGCCGGCGTCGATCCGGTCCGAGCTCTCGGTGACCAGGCACTGCACCAGCGCGGTGACCGCACCCACCTCGTGCAGGGTCGAGATGCCGTCGGACACGCGGTTCTCGATCGTGCCCCAACCCGGCGAGGGGCGGATGTCCCAGCGCAGGTCCTTCACGCCGTCGATGACGCCGGTGTGCACGAGGTCGCCGACGACCTCCTCGAAGTTCGCCCACGCACCGAGCTGCGGCGGGAGTCCACCGGTCGGCAGCTGCTGGAACATCAGGGCCCGGTTCGAGGCGTAGCCCGTGTCGGTGCCCGCCCAGAACGGGCTCGAGGCCGTGAACGCCTGCAGGTGCGGGACGTAGCCGAGCATCGCGTTCATGATCGGGACGGCCTTGTCGCGGTCGTCGATGCCGACGTGCACGTGCACGCCCCAGATGAGCATCTGCCGGCCCCACCAGCGGGTGCGGTCGATGAGGGTCGTGTAGTGCTCGCTGTCGGGCGTGATCTCCTGCTGGTCCCACTGCGCGAACGGGTGCGTGCCGGAGCACATCACCTGCGCGTCGAGGGGATCGGCCGCGTCGATGACCTCGCCGATGATGCCGGAGAGCTCCCGGGTGGCGCCGCCGACGGTGTCGTGGACGCCGGTGACGACCTCGACCGTGTTGGTGAGCAGTTCCTCCGTCACCCGGTCCGGATCGTCCAGGCGTTCGCGGACGGCGGCGAGCACCGCCGGGGCCCGGGGCGTGAGGTCACCCGTCGCGCGGTCGACGAGGGGCAGCTCCCACTCGACGCCGATCGTCGACGGAGCGGATTCGGAGAACCGGATGTCCATGGGGCCATCCTGCCCGTCCGTCCCACCGGAACGACGGAGAGTCCGGCGTGTCCGCTCTGCCGCCGAGCGGGCACGTTCGCCTAGTGTTCGTTGCGTGACCGCTGTCGTTCCGCCCGTTGCCGACGTGCCCGCCGAGCTCCGTACCGTGGCCTCGCCCTGGACGCTCGGCCCCCTGCGCCTGTCGAACCGGGTGGTGATGGGGTCGATGCACACTGGGCTCGAGGTCCTGGACGACGGCGGTGTCGCGATGGCCGAGTTCTACCGGGAGCGCGCTGCCGGCGGTGTCGCGTGCATCATCACCGGCGGCATCGCGGTGAGCGACGAGGCCCGCGGCGGTCCGGACTTCGCGGTGTTCGGCGTCGGGGGCGCCGACGAACGGTTCCGCCGCGCGGTGGACGCGGTGCACGACGAGGGCGGCACGGTCTTGGCACAGCTGTTCCACGCGGGCCGGTACGCACTCGTCGGGGGACTGACCGACCGCGACGGCCGCCCGCAGCGGGCCGTGGCCCCGTCGGCGCTGCCCTGGGCGGCCGCGCGTGGCGTGCTGCCCGAGGAACTGACCGCCGACGAGGTCCGCCGGACGATCGAGGACTTCGCCACGGCCGCCCGCACGGCCGCGGCGATCGGCTTCGACGGTGTGGAGATCATGGCGTCCGAGGGGTACCTCGTGAACCAGTTCCAGTCGCCGCTGACGAACCTGCGCGACGACGAGTGGGGCGGGAGCCCCGAGCGCCGCCGTCGCTTCGCGATCGAGGTCGTCCGCGCCGTCCGCGCCGCCGTCCCCGAGCTGGCCGTCACGATCCGGCTCTCCGGCGCCGACCTGATGCCCGGGTCCTCCACGGACGCGGACGTCGACGCCCTGGTGCGCGAACTGCTGCCGCTCGGCCTCGACGCGATCTCGGTCGGCATCGGCTGGCACGAGTCCCGGACCCCGACGATCCAGGCGTCCGTGCCGCACGGCGCGTGGATCGAGCAGGCGACGCGGATCGCCGACGTGGTCCGGGCCTCCGACCACCCGGACGTGCGCGTGATCGCGTCGAACCGGATGACGGACCTGCGCGACGGCGAAGCGGTCCTCGCCGACGGTCGGATCGACGCGGTGGCGATGGCACGACCCTTCCTGGCGGACGCGGAGCTCATCGAGCGCTCCCTGGCCGGCCGCTTCGACCTGGTGAACACGTGCATCGGCTGCAACCAGGCGTGCCTCGACCGGTCCGTCGTCGGCGCGCCGGTGTCGTGCCTGGTGAACCCGCGTGCCGCCCGCGAGGTGCGGTTCCCGCTCCGTCCGACGGCGGCCCCGAAACGCGTGGACGTCGTCGGCGGGGGACCGGCCGGTCTCGCCGCAGCGGTCGACGCCGCCCGACGTGGGCACGACGTCCGGCTCTGGGAGGCCTCGGACGTGCTCGGCGGGCAGTTCGGCCTCGCCGCCGAGATCCCCGGGAAGGAGGACTACGCCGGCCCAGTGCAGGCAGCCCGCGCGGAACTCGCGGAGCGCGGTGCGACCGTGCACCTGGGTCGTGCCGCCACCCTCGCCGACCTCCGTGACAGCGACGCCGTGGTGCTCGCGTCCGGGGTGACCCCGCGCGTGGTCGACGTCCCCGGGGTGGACCTGCCGCACGTGCTCACCTACGAGCAGGCCCTCCGCGACGGTGTGCCCGACGGCACGGTGGCGGTCATCGGCGGCGGCGGCATCGGCGTCGACACCGCCGCGTTCCTCACCGAGTCCCCGGACGAGGCCGTGCGTGCCACCGAGTTCGGCGAGCGGTGGCAGGTGCCGGTGTCCGACGAGCTCGTCGGGGACCTGCCGCAGCGCCAGCCGACCGCGGCGCGCACGGTCCGGCCCGGGCACCAGGTCACGGTCCTCCGCCGGTCGGGCAAGTTCGGGCAGGGGATCGGCCTCACCTCGCGGTGGGTCGCGCTCGGCCGGCTCCGGGACGCCGGGGTCCGGATGGTCGGCGGGGTGCAGGAGTACCTGCGGATCGAGCCGGGTCGCCTCTGGATCCGCGACGAGTCCGGGGACGAGGTCGCCGTGCCGGCCGACGTCGTCGTGGTCTGTGCCGGACAGGAGGCGCGGGACGAGTTGACCACGGGCCTCCAGTCCGCAGACGTGCCGTACGCGGTCGTCGGCGGCGCCCGGGACGCCCGCAGTGTCGACGCCGTCCGGGCGACGAGCGAGGCCCTGGAGGCCGTCCGACGCCTGGCACCGTAGGGCGCCGCCGACGCGCCGCGGGACGTGGCTCGCTTCCCGCTCCGGAATCTGCAAGAATGAACGGTCGAATCGTGTCCGCTCGACCCTCTATCCAGCGGATCGCGAGTCTCTCAGAGCTTCCACCGTGTGTGCCCCCACGCCCGCGGTTCCGGTTCAACCACAACACGTACGCAACAGGAGTCATTGTGGCTGTCAAGATCCGTCTCAAGCGCCTCGGCAAGATCCGAGCGCCCTACTACCGCATCGTCGTCGCCGACTCGCGCACCAAGCGCGATGGTCGTGTCATCGAGGAGATCGGCAAGTACCACCCCACCGAGGAGCCCTCGTTCATCGAGGTGCAGTCCGAGCGTGCGCAGTACTGGCTCAGCGTCGGCGCGCAGCCGACCGAGCAGGTCGCCGCGCTCCTCAAGCTGACCGGTGACTGGGCCAAGTTCAAGGGCGAGAAGGACACCGCGTCCAAGGTCCAGGTCCGCGAGCCGAAGCCGGCCTTCACGGTCGACAGCTCCAAGAAGGCCGTCCTCAAGCCCAAGTCGGAGAAGACGGCCCCCGCCGCTCCGGCCGCAGCCGAGACCGCCGACGAGACGACCGAGGCGTAGTCCTTGCTCGAATCCGCGCTGACGCACCTCGTCAAGGGGATCGTCGATCACCCTGACGACGTGCGCGTCGCCAGCTCCACCTCCCCGCGGGGCGAGGTCCTCGAGGTGCGTGTGCACCCCGAGGACCTCGGCCGCGTGATCGGTCGCGCCGGTCGCACCGCGAAGGCGCTCCGCACGCTCGTCACGGCCCTGGCCGACGGCAAGCGCGTGCGGGTCGACGTGGTGGACAGCGATTCCTAGGGAGACGACCCAGCTCCGGGTGGGTCGCATCACGAAGGCGCACGGGCTCAAGGGCGGCATCAAGCTCGAGCTCTACACCGACGACCCGGATCGTCGGTTCACGCCAGGAGCGGTCTTCACGCTCCAGGTCCCCGACGACTCTCCCTGGTCGGGGAAGACCATCGCACTCGACGAGCTGCGCTGGTACAACTCCCACCCGGTCGCCTTCTTCGAGGGCATCGCCGACCGGAGCGCCGCCGAGACCCTCGCACGGGCCATCCTCTGGGTCGAACAGGACACCGAGGAAGAGACCGGCGAGGACGACGCCTGGTACGACCACCAGCTGGTCGGCCTGACGGTCCTCCGCGACGGTGTGCAGGTCGGCACCGTCGCCCGGGTCGACCACATGCCGGCCCAGGACCTGCTCGTGGTCGACACCGAGTCCCGCGGCGAGGTCCTCGTGCCGTTCGTCGCGGCGATCGTCCCCTCGGTCGACCTGGAGGCGGGCACCGTCACGGTGACGCCGCCGACGGGGCTGTTCGAGGACCCGGAGGACATGAGCCGTCCCGAGACGGTCACTCGGGCGCCCGACATGTCGGCTGCAGAGTCGTCGGCTGCAGAGTCGTCGGCTCCCGACACGTCGGTCCCCGACTCCGAGGACTGATCCGTGCGGATCGACATCGTCACGATCTTCCCGGAGTTCTTCGGGGTGCTCGACGTCTCCCTGCTCGGCAAGGCACGGCAGGGCGGGCTGCTCGATCTGCACGTGCACGACCTGCGCTCGTGGACGACCGACCGCCACCGCACCGTCGACGACACCCCGTACGGCGGCGGCGCCGGCATGGTCATGAAGCCCGAACCGTGGGCCGAGGCGTTGTCCTCGATCCTCCGCTCCGACGGCTCCTCGACCCTCGTCGTCCCGACGCCCGCGGGCACCCCCTTCCGGCAGACCATCGCCCGCTCGCTCGCCGAGCACGAGCACCTCGTCTTCGCCTGCGGGCGTTACGAGGGCATCGACGCCCGGGTGTTCGAGTGGGCCGCGACCCGGAGCACCGTCGTCGAGCTCTCGCTCGGCGACTACGTCCTGAACGGCGGCGAGGTCGCGGCGATGGCCATGATCGAAGCCGTCGGCCGTCTGGTCCCCGGCGTGGTCGGCAACCCCGAGTCCCTCGTCGAGGAGTCCCACGAGGACGGCCTGCTCGAGTACCCCTCGTACACGAAGCCGGCTTCCTGGCGTGGCCTCGACGTGCCGGACGTCCTGCTCAGTGGGCACCACGGGCGGATCGCCGGCTGGCGGCACGAGCAGCAGGTCGAGCGGACACGCCGCGTCCGGCCGGACCTGCTGCCGGACTGAGCGGTCGCGGACCTGCCATTCGACGTCGCGGACCCGCCATCGACGTCACGGGGGGCCCCGGCCCCCCAGGTGGCCGGCCACCCCGCCCGGCTGTGCGCGGCCCGGGCCGGGGGACGCGGCGCCGCGGGCCCCGCGG
>NZ_JARUXD010000101.1:0-8727 GCF_030433875.1 Curtobacterium sp. PsM8
CCCCCCCCCGCGCGGTTTTAACACCCCCCCCCGGCCCCGGGCGGGGGGGCGGGGGGGGGCGGCGGGGGCCGGGGCCGGGGGCCCCCCGTCCGCCTGGGCGCACGCCCACTGCACGTCCGACCGCGACGACGTGCCACGATGGACGGATGACCGTCGACGCCATCGCCAGCGAGTTCGCCCACTTCGTCACGGAGTCCCCCACCGCGTTCCACGCGGCCTCGGTCGCTCGTGACCGCCTGGTGGCCGCCGGGTTCACCGACCTGGACGAGACCCAGGCCTGGCCGACCGAGCCGGGCGCGTACGTGGTCGTCCGTGACGGTGCGGTGATCGCCTGGCGTCTGCCCGAGGGCGCGTCGGCGACGACGCCGTTCCGCATCCTCGGCGCCCACACCGACTCCCCCGGGTTCCGCATCAAGCCGAACCCGACCGTCCGCGTCGGCGGCTGGGAGCAACTCAACGTCGAGGTCTACGGCGGCCCGGTCCTGTCGACGTGGTTCGACCGGGACCTGCGCATCGCCGGCCGGGTCGTCCACCGCGACGGCACGACCTCGCTGTTCGACACCGTCGACGCGGTCGCCCGGATCCCGAACCTCGCGATCCACCTCGACCGGGGCGCCAACGACGGCCCGGCCCTCGACAAGCAGCGGCACACCCTGCCGATCGTCGGGACCGACGGCAGCGCCGGTGTCGGCACGGGCGGCAGCGACGCGATGGAGTGGCTGCGCTCCCGCCTCGGTGAGACGGCCGTCGCGTGGGACCTCTTCTTCGCCGACGCCCAGGCACCGTCGCGGATCGGCATCGACCGGGCGTTCCTGGCCTCCGGCCGGATGGACAACCTGACGAGCGTGCACGCCGGACTGCGCGGCCTGCTCGAGGCCACGGGCGACGGCGACCACATCCCGGTGTTCGCCGCGTTCGACCACGAGGAGATCGGTTCGTCCTCACCGTCGGGCGCAGGAGGGCCGTTCCTCGAGGACGTCCTGGCACGCGTGCAGGAGGGCCTCGGCGCCAGCCGCTCCGAGTCCGCCCGCGCGTTCCGTGCCTCGTGGCTGCTCTCCAGTGACGCCGGACACCTGGTGCACCCGAACTACACCGAGAAGCACGACCCGACGAACCGACCCCGGCCGGGCGGTGGCCCGCTGCTGAAGATCAGCGCGAACCAGCGGTACATGACCGAGGCGAAGGGCACCGCGGTGTTCGCTGCCGCGTGTGCGGCGGCCGGTGTCGACCACCAGCCGTTCGTGAACGTGAACACGATCCCGGGCGGCTCGACGATCGGCCCGATCGCGGCGACCCGCCTGGGCATCCCGACGATCGACATCGGCGTCGGCCTGCTGTCGATGCACTCGGTGCGCGAGCTCGTGCACGTCGACGACCTGGCCGACCTGCACGCGGCGGTCGCGGCCTTCCTGGCCTGACCCCGGAGGACGTGCCAGGGTCGGACCATGACCTGGAGCACCAGCGCTGACGCCCGACGGTACGGATCGACGCTCCTCGAGGGCGACCGGGTCCGGTTCCGTGCGCTCGAGGACCCCGACCTGGCCGACCTGGTGCGGTGGTGGCGGGACCCGGAGTGGTCGGTGCTGCAGCAGATGGTCGTGCGTCCGCGGCCCGATGTGCCCGTGACGGAGATGTTCCGGTCGTGGAGCAGCAGCGAGCGTGGAGGCGACGTCGGCTTCAGCGTCGTGGACCGGGAGTCCGACGTGCTGGTCGGACATGTCACCCTGTTCGGCGGGGCGCTGCCGGTCCGTGCCGCGACCCTCGCCGTGATGATCGGTTCGGAGCACGTCGGCCAGGGCTTCGGCACCGACGCGGTCCGGGTGCTCACCGACTACGGCTTCCGCGAGATGGGGCTGAACCGCATCGAGATCCGGGTGCACGCGTTCAACGACCGAGCGCAGGCGGTCTACCGGAGGATCGGGTACCGACAGGAGGGCGTACGCCGAGATGCGACGTTCCACGACGGACGCTTCCACGACGAGGTCGTCATGTCCGTGCTCGCCCGCGAGTGGACTGGCCGGCCGCACGAACCCGCGGCCGCACCAGGGCCGACGACGGCACCGGCACCGGCACCGGCACCGGCGGGAGGTCAGCCGCCGGAGGCCTGACGCATCATCGCCGCGACGAAGCCGTCGTCCTGGAACACCACGATGACGAACACGACCGAGCTGAACAGCGTCGCGACGGCCCCGCCGAGGAGCGGCACCCAGAACGTCCGCTTGCCGGCCCGGAGCCGGACGACGGACCGCCAGAGCACGAGGGCGAACACGACGAGCATGCCGACGGCGCTGATCATCGCGGCACCGTTCAGCGATCCGGGGTCCTGCAGTTCGGTGTAGTTCGTCTCGAGGGTCTGCCGGACGGTGGACGCGACCGAGCCGATGGACAGCGACTGCACGACGCTGACCAGGCCCATCGCCAGGAGCACGAGGGTCAGGAGCAGGTCGACCGGCGAGGCACCGAGTCGGCGGACCGGCGCACCGTCGTGCGGGGTCGACACCCCACGACGCTCCCCCTGGGGCATCCGTTCCGCCGTGCGGTTCGTGCGAGCGGTCGTCCGGTTCGTGCGCTCCGCCGTGCCGTTCGAGCGGGCAGCGGAGGCGACCGCCGAGGCAGCGGCGTGCTCGCGGTCCCGCTGCTCCTGCCGTTCCTGCTCGGCGAGCACGGGGTTGACCCACCCCTCGGGCGCGTACTCCCCGTACTGCGGAGCCGGACGACCGACAGGACCGGCCGGACCGGCCGCACCGGCACTGCCCGCACCGGCACTGCCCGCACCGACGATGCCCGAGCCGGCGCCACCACCTGCAGAGTCCACGGACCCGTCGGAGGTGATCCGGGCCTCCAGGCCGTCGACCGACGTCGTCGCCCGCGGCGGCACCCCGGTCCAGCCGTCCGTCTGCGGATCGGGGGCGGTCATCGGGTGCGCCCGCCGAGCGGACGCGTCGACTTGCCGTCGGCGTCGGTGCGGAGCTCGCGGGGCAGCGAGAACATGAGGTCTTCGTGGGCGGTGACGACCTCCTCGACGGAGCCGTACCCGGCGTCGGCGAGCTGTTCGAGGACCTCGGCGACCAGGACCTCCGGCACGGAGGCGCCGCTGGTCACGCCGACGGTCCGGACGCCGTCCAGCCACTCCTGGCGGATCTCCTCTGCGTAGTCGACCCGGTGCGCGTCCTTCGCGCCGTACTCGAGGGCGACGTCGACCAGCCGGACGCTGTTCGACGAGTTCGCGGAGCCGACGACGATGACCAGGTCCGCTGCCGGCGCGACCTTCTTGACCGCGACCTGCCGGTTCTGGGTGGCGTAGCAGATGTCGTCCGAGGGCGGGTTCTCGATCGAGGGGTACTTCTCGCGCAGGAGCCGCACCGTCTCCATCGTCTCGTCGACGCTGAGGGTGGTCTGCGACAGCCAGACGAGGTTGTCCGGGTCGGGGACGTCGAGCGCGGCGACGTCGGCCGGCCCGTTGACCAGGATCGTGCGGTCTGGCGCGTGGCCCATCGTGCCCTCGACCTCTTCGTGACCGGCGTGGCCGATCAGGATGATCGTGCGCTCGGCCTTGGCGAACCGGGTGGCTTCGCGGTGCACCTTGGTGACGAGCGGGCAGGTCGCGTCGATGGCGTGCAGGTCGCGGTCCGCGGCGCCGGCCACGACCGCCGGCGAGACCCCGTGCGCGCTGAAGACGACGTGGGAGCCGCGAGGTACTTCCGCGACGTCGTCGACGAAGACGGCGCCGCGCTGCTCGAGGGTGGAGACCACGTGGACGTTGTGGACGATCTGCTTGCGGACGTAGACCGGCTCGCCGTACTGCTCGAGTGCCTTCTCGACCGCGACCACGGCCCGGTCGACGCCCGCGCAGTACCCACGGGGCGCTGCGAGCAGGACGCGCTTGGGCCCGCTCACCGGGACGTCGCGCAGTCGACCGCGCGCTGCGGGGACCCGCGGCGGGGCGAGCGGGACCGAGTGGCCGTTGGTGATCGTCACGTCCCCGATGATAGGTGAGCGGGACCCGCGCAGCCTGGGCACCGACGAGCCTGTGGAGGAGCGTCGCCATCCGGGATGTCACCGGTGTCCGGCAGCATGGTCCGCACGACGAGAGAGGGGCACGATGGCGATCGAACAGGGGCCGCCCACTGCAGAGGACCCGTGGCCCGTCGCGCTGCTCGGCGCGAAGCTCCGCGACTGGATCGACCGACTCGGGGTCGCCTGGGTCGAGGGCGAGATCACGCAGTGGAACGTCGCCGGCGGCAACGTCTACGGCAAGCTCAAGGACATCGAGGTCGACGCCACCGTCTCCTTCTCCATCTGGTCGAGCGTGCGCTCCCGGGTGCCGGCGGACCTCAAGCAGGGTGCCCGGGTCGTCGCGGCGGTCAAGCCGAACTACTGGGTCAAGGGCGGCTCGTTGACCATGCAGGTCGTCGAGATGAAGCACGTCGGGCTCGGGGACCTGCTCGAACGCCTCGAGCGGCTGCGTCGGAGCCTGGCGGAAGAGGGACTCTTCGACCCCGCCCGCAAGAAGCGTCTGCCGTTCCTGCCGCATCGCATCGGCCTGATCACGGGCAAGGACTCCGACGCCGAGAAGGACGTCAAGCGGAACGCGCAGCTGCGGTGGCCCCAGGTCGAGTTCCGCACCGTGCACACCGCGGTGCAGGGCGACCGCGCGGTGGCCGAGGTCACGGCGGCCATCCAGGAGCTCGACGCCGACCCCGAGGTCGACGTCATCATCGTCGCCCGCGGCGGCGGTGACTTCCAGAACCTGCTCGGCTTCAGCGACGAGGGCCTGGTCCGGGCTGCGTCCGCCGCGACGACGCCGATCGTCTCGGCCATCGGGCACGAGGCCGACCGGCCGATCCTCGACGAGGTCGCAGACCTCCGCGCCTCCACCCCGACCGACGCCGCGAAGCGCGTCGTGCCGGACGTGGCCGAGGAACTGGCGAACGTCCGACAGGCCCGTGCACGGCTCGGACTGCGGCTCTCACACACGCTCTCGGTCGAGGCCGACCGGATCGCGGCACTGCGCTCACGTCCGGCGCTGGCGTCCACCGCCTGGCTCGTCGACACCCGTGCGGAGGAGGTCGCCCGTGACCTCTCGCGCGCTCGGGAGCTCCTCGACCGGCAGATCGAACGCTCCCACTCCGAGGTCGGTCACCTGACCGGTCGGCTGCGCGCGCTGTCGCCGCGGGACACCCTCCGCCGCGGGTACGCGATCGTCCAGACGAACAGTGGCGCGGTGGTCCGCGGGGCGGACGAGCTCGACGGCGCGACGCCGGTGCACGTCACGCTCGGCACGGGGACCGCGGTCGGCACGCTCGAGGCGGACGGGCCGGGCCCGGACGGGTCTGGGTCCTAGCCGGGAGGCCCGTCCCGGCCCCGGCAGGTCGCCTCGCCTCGTCCTCCACCAGCGCCGCGTCTTCCGGTGTTCTCCACAGGCGTCCGGCACAGCGGTCGCGTCGGTGGCGGCTCGGTAGGATCGGAGCGTGTCTTCCGAGCAGCAGTCCGAGCAGCCCGACGTCCGCTCGCTGAGCTACGAAGCGGCGCGTGACGAACTCGTCCGTGTCGTCTCCGAGCTCGAGCAGGGGTCGGCGACCCTCGAGCGGTCCCTGGGCCTCTGGGAGCGCGGCGAAGCCCTCGCCGCCCGGTGTGAAGAGTGGCTCGTCGGCGCACGCGCCCGACTCGATGCCGCACGCGCCGCGACCGAGAACGGCAGCGCGGACCCGACCGCCGCGGGCGACGTCCGATGAGCGACCCGGAGACCGGCCGCCCGATCGTCGCCGAACTCGGACGCCCAGAGACGGCGGAGGAGACCTGGGCACGCAAGGACACCGCGCGCCGAGCCCGTCGTGAACACCAGACGGCGTTCAACCTCGTGCTGGCGCTCATCGCCTCGCTCGGCATCGTGCTCTTCCTGGTCGCCGTCGTGGTCCGGCCCGACCAGGCCGTCGACCGCTCCGTCGACTACCGGCAGGTCGCCCAGCAGGCCGACGTCTCCGGGGCTGAACTGCTCGTGCCCGACCTGCCGTCGTCGTACACCTCGAACAACGCCGAGTACCAGTCCGGTTCGGCTCGCGGGGTGGCCGTGTGGACGATCGGTCTCCTGACGCCGGACAAGCAGTACATCGGCATGCACCAGGGCATCGACGCCAACGACACCTGGGTCGCGGACCAGCTCGACCAGAAGCAGGCGACCGGTTCCCGCACGATCGCCGGGACGAAGTGGACCGTGTACGACCGACGTGACGAGGGCAAGGGCGCCGGCAACAACCTCTACGCACTCGTGACGACCTCCGGCAAGGACACCGTGGTGCTCGCCGGCACCGCCGACCAGAAGTCGTTCACCACGGTGGCGACGGCGGTCGGCGAGGAACTCGCCCCCTAGCCAGCACCACCACCAGCACCACCGCAGACAGCAGCACGTCCGACCGAACCCGATCAGCCCGAGGAACGACACACGATGACCGACCGCGCCGCCTCCACCCCCGCCGACGCCCTGCGACTCCTGGTCGACGGCAACGCCCGCTTCGCCGCCGACAAGCGCCGCACCGGCCGCATCGACCCCGAGCGCCGCTCCGAGCTGCAGGGTTCGCAGGCGCCGTTCGCGACGGTCCTCGGCTGCTCGGACTCCCGCGTGCCCTTCGAGCACGTCTTCGATGCCGGCATCGGCGACGTCTTCGCGATCCGCAACGCCGGGCAGATCGTCGACGACGTCGTCCTCGGCTCCATCGAGTTCGCCGTCGTCGCGCTCGGTACCCCGCTGGTCGTCGTGCTCCGCCACACCAAGTGCGGCGCCGTCGCTGCCGCACGTTCCGGCGAGCCGGTCCCCGCCCCGCACCTGCAGGCCCTCGTCGACGCGATCGCCCCGAGCGTCGAGCGGGTCCGCGCCACCGACCCGGACGTCGCACAGGAGTCCGTGGGTGCCGCGCACCTCGAGTCGAGCCTGAAGTCGATCCTCGACCGGTCGGGGGCCGTCTCCGACGCGATCGCGGACGGTAGGTTGGCCGTGGTCGGCGCGACCTACGACCTCACCACGGGCGAGGTCTCGATCGACACCGTCGTCGGACAGGCCTGACCCGATGACGTGACCGCTCCGGCAGCGACGAGCCGCCGGAGCGCCACCGACACCGCCGCGACCGCGACCCGGTGTGAGCACCACGAGGAAGGACCACGACGACGTGACCGACACCACCACCCCCGCTGACGGCGAGTTCCGCATCGAGCACGACACGATGGGCGAGGTGCGGGTCCCCGCGTCGGCCCTCTACCGTGCGCAGACGCAGCGGGCCGTGGAGAACTTCCCGATCTCGGGCACCGGCCTCGAGTCGGCGCAGATCGTGGCCCTCGCCCGCATCAAGCGTGCCGCGGCGCTCGTGAACGGCCGGCTCGGCATCCTCGACGACAGCGTCGCGCAGGCCATCGCCACGGCGGCGGACTCCGTGATCGCCGGGGAGCACCACGAGCACTTCCCGGTCGACGTGTACCAGACCGGCAGCGGCACCTCGTCGAACATGAACATGAACGAGGTGCTGGCGACGCTGGCCTCCCGCGTCGCCGGTGCCGAGGTCCACCCGAACGACCACGTCAACGCGTCCCAGTCCTCGAACGACGTCTTCCCCACGTCGGTGCACGTCGCCGTGACCGACGCTCTCATCCGGTCGCTCGTGCCGTCGCTCGAGCACCTCGCCGAGGCCCTCGAGCGCAAGGCCGTCGAGTGGGCAGACGCGGTGAAGTCCGGTCGCACGCACCTCATGGACGCCACCCCGGTGACCCTCGGGCAGGAGTTCGGCGGCTACGCCCGCCAGGTCCGCCTGGGCATCGAGCGGGTCAACGCCACGCTCCCCCGCGTCGCCGAGGTCCCGCTCGGCGGCACGGCCGTCGGCACCGGCATCAACACGCCGAAGGGGTTCCCGCAGCAGGTCATCGCCCAGCTCGCCGAGGACACCGGGCTGCCGATCACCGAGGCACTCGACCACTTCGAGGCGCAGGGTGCCCGTGATGCCCTGGTCGAAGCATCAGGTGCGCTCAAGGTCATCGCGGTCAGCCTGACGAAGATCAACAACGACCTGCGCTGGATGGGCTCCGGGCCGAACACCGGCCTCGGCGAGTTGCACATCCCGGACCTGCAGCCGGGCTCGTCGATCATGCCCGGCAAGGTCAACCCGGTCATCCCGGAAGCCACCCTCATGGTCGCCGCCCGGGTCATCGGCAACGACGCCACCGTGACGTGGGCCGGTGCCTCCGGGTCGTTCGAACTCAACGTGGCGATCCCGGTCATGGGCACCGCGCTGCTCGAGTCGATCCGACTCCTCGCCAACAGCACGCGGGTGCTCGCCGACAAGACCGTCGACGGGCTGCGGGCGGACCTCGAGCGGGCCCGTGCGTACGCCGAGTCGTCGCCGTCGATCGTGACGCCGCTGAACCGGGTGATCGGCTACGAGTCGGCCGCGAAGGTCGCGAAGTACGCGGTCGCCGAGGGCCTCACGGTGCGCGAGGCCGTCGTCGCCCTCGGGTTCGTCGAGCGGGGCGAGGTCTCCGTGGAGCAGCTCGACGCAGCCCTCGACGTCCTGAGCATGACGCACCCGAACTGACCCGTCCGCAGGGCACCGGCGTCCTCCCGAGACGCCGTCCCGCGGGGCGGCCTTTCGCCCAGCCGGCGGCGCCTCGCCAGCCCGGCGGCGCCTCGCCCACCCGGCGACGAAGGCGCGGACGGAGGCACGGTCGGCGAGGTCGAGCGGGCGG
>NZ_JARUXD010000102.1:0-8690 GCF_030433875.1 Curtobacterium sp. PsM8
CCGTTGCCAGCTGGCAACGGGCCTCCCGTTCGTCTGTGGCCGGCTCCGGCGGTGTCAGCCAGCCGCGGGCGGGACCACGTCCCAGTGCTCGCGGATCAGCCCGCCGTCGACACGGAACAGGTCCGCGGCGAGGAACGGGCTGTCCGCCGAGGCACCGACCGGGCGGGAGAACGTCCACACCAGGTCGCCGTCGGACAGGGAGACCACCGACTCCTGCGCCGGGAATCCGGTACCGCCGCCGAACAGTTTCTTCAGCGCGGCCGTGCCGTTCGGCGCGACCGGGTTGTGCTGCAGGTACCCCGGGTCGAAGTCGCGGTCGAGCACGGACACGTCGTGGTCGCGGAACAGGGTGTCGTAGGCGCTGACGGCGAAGCGGCGGTTCCGCTCCTCCTGCCGCTCCGACGGGTGGCGCTGCGCGGCCGGGGCCCGGTACAGGTCACTGAACATCGTGTTCGTGTTGCCGCTGGCCGGCTTCCCGGTCGCCACCGGCTGGGCGAGCGACCAGTGCTCGACGACCCGACCGCCGCTGACCCGGAAGAGGTCGACCGCGGCCTCGCCCTGCCGCTCGTCGTGGACGTCCGCGGTGAGCTGCCAGTGCACCGCGACCAGGTCCCCGTCGGCCGCCAGGTGCTTCACGACCGCGTGGGCCCCGGCGATCCGGCCGTGGTCGGCACGGAACGCGGCGAGGAGCCCGGCCGGCCCGGACTGCCCGCCGTGGGAGACGGCGTCCGGTGCGACGATGCGGCCCGCGGTCCGGACGGCGGCGGCGCTGGACGGGGCCGGGAAGACCTGGGTGAACAGCCGCCGGACCAGGCTGGCGTCGGCGCGCTCGGCGGCGGCGTCCAGGCGGTTCCCGGTGCCGCCGGACGCGGACCCGGACGCCGACCCGGTCGCGGCAGAGGTGGTCGCGGGGGACGTGGTGGTCGAGGGGGCGGCCGAGGCCGGACCGGCGGAGCAGCCGGCGAGCAGGGCGGCGCCGGCGGCTGCAGCGGCAGCGCGCGCGAACAGGAGTGCTGTCGTTCGTGGTGTCGTCATGGCGTCACCCTCGGGGCGGGGGCTGAGTCCTCCCGGCGAGACCCCGGTCCCGCTCGTGAGGACCCGCACATCACGAGCACCGCTCACCAGGACGCAGCGACGACCCAGCGAGGAGCAGGACGCAGCGAGGACCGGGAGCGCACCGCGGCCGGGTCCGTCGCCGAGTTCGCCGCCGGGCCTGGTAGGAACGGTGCATGTCCTCGACCCGCACCCCTGATCCCGATCCCGACTCCGGCTCCGGCTGGCTGTCGGACGAGGAACTCGCGTCCGTCCGCCGTCGTCTCCCGATCACCTACGTCGAGGCGGTGCCCGTGCGGCTCGACGGCCTCGGGGTCGTGACCGAGGTCGGCGTCCTGCTGCGGGTGTCGCCCAGCGGCTCGATCGCGCGCACGCTCGTCTCCGGCCGGGTGATGTACGGCGAGTCGATCCGCACCGCGCTGTTCCGCCACCTCGAGAAGGATCTGGGACCGATGGCGTTCCCGCAGCTGCCGGCGAGCCCGAACCCCTTCACGGTCGCCGAGTACTTCCCGCTGCCCGGCGCCTCGGTGTACACCGACGAGCGGCAGCACGCGATCTCGCTCGCCTACGTCGTCCCGGTCACCGGGACGTGCGAGCCCCGGCAGGACGCCCTCGAACTCACCTGGATGACTCCGATGGAGGCCGCGTCCGACGCCGTCGCGGACGAGATGGAGGGCGGCCGCGGCACGCTCCTCCGCGCGGGCCTGGCCTCGGTCGGCGCGCTGCACTGAGTCGCACTGCACTGAGTTGCACTGCACTGACCGGCGCTGCACCCGGCACACGACGAAGCCCCCGGATCCGATCGGATCCGGGGGCTTCGCAGCGCGGTACGAGACCGGCTTGGTTACTTGTCGTTCTTGAAGCTGTCGGCGACGCCGTGCGCCGCGTCCTTCACGTCCGTGACGCCCTGCTTGGCCGAGGCCTTGCCCTGGTCGGTCTGGCCTTCGGCCTTCAGGCGGTCGTTGTCCGTGGCGTTGCCGAGGGCTTCCTTGGCCTTGCCTGCCGCCTTCTCAGCGGCGTTCTTGATGTCTTCGATCCCAGCCATGTGCGCTCCTCTCGACAACGGAAAAAGTCGCCGGCAGTTGCTCGCGCTCCCGCCGGTGACCAGAACCGTACGCTCGTCGTCCGTGGTCTTCGGAGGAAGCGTTCAGGACCAGGGTCAGCGGCCGGTACCGGCCGGACGGGAGGCGCGGCGCGAGCCACCACGACGGCCTGCGGGAGCAGCGTCGTCGCGCGGCGCACGGCCGGCGCTGTAGCCGCCGTCCGAGGACCAGACCGACGCCGAGCCACCACGGGTGGTGTCGGAACCGGCACGACGCGGGGCACCGCCACGCTGACCGGCCGAGGCGCCACGACGGTCGTCACGACCGGCACCCTCGGCACGACCGCCACGGCGGGCACCGGAGCCGGCCGAGTCGGAACCGGCGGCGGAGCGTCCGGCGGAGGACGAGCCTCCCGAACGGCCACCGGTGCCACCGGCGGGGGCGCCACGACCACGCGAGCGGCCACGGCCCTGGCCGGCGGCGTCACCGGACGACTGACGGCGCGGCTGCTGCTGCTGCTGCGGTGCCGGGGTGGTGTCCTCGCGGTACGGGGCCACCTCGCCGACGAGCTCGGTGACCGCCGCGGAGGTCGCGGTGACGTGCTGCGGGCTGACCTTGATCGCCGCGGCACGCATCATCTGCGCGACGTCGCGACGCTCGGCCGGCATCGTCACGGTGACGACGTCGCCCGACGAACCGGCACGGGCGGTGCGGCCGGAACGGTGCAGGTACGCCTTGTGCTCGGTGGGCGGGTCGACGTGCACGACGAGCTCGACGGCGTCGACGTGCACACCGCGGGCGGCGACGTCGGTCGCGACGAGGACCAGGGCGTCGCCGGAGGAGAACCGGGCGAGGTTCCGCTCACGGGCACCCTGCGACAGGTTGCCCTGCAGGTCGACGGCCGGGATGCCCTGGCTGGAGAGCTGCTTGGCCAGGCGCTTCGCGTGGTGCTTTGTGCGCATGAAGAGGATGCGACGGCCGGTGCCGGAGGCGAGGGCCTTGACCAGGTCCTTCTTGGCGTCGGCGTCCGCGACCTCGAAGAGGTGGTGGGTCATCGCCTCGACGGGGCTGTTCTCGTCGTCGACCGAGTGCATCACCGGGTCGTGCAGGAACTTCTTGACGAGCTTGTCCACGCCGTTGTCGAGCGTGGCGGAGAACAGCAGACGCTGGCCCTTGACCGGGGTCGCCTGCATGATCTTGGTGACGCCGGGCAGGAAGCCCATGTCGGCCATGTGGTCGGCCTCGTCGAGGACGGTGACCTCGATGGCGTCCAGGTGCACGTGGCCCTGCTGCATGAGGTCCGCCAGGCGGCCGGGGCAGGCCACGACGATGTCGACGCCGCGGTTGAGGGCCTCGACCTGACGGCCCTGGCCGACACCACCGAAGATGGTCGTCGTGTTCAGGCCCATGGCCTTGGCGAGGGGGGCGAGGGTCGCGTCGATCTGCGTCGCGAGCTCACGGGTCGGGGCGAGCACGAGGGCACGGGGGCGACCGGCGCGACGGTTTCGGGACGACGCTGCCAGGCGGGCGGCCAGGGGGATCGCGAAGGCGATCGTCTTGCCGGAGCCGGTGCGGCCACGGCCGAGCACGTCCTTGCCCTGGAGCGAGTCGGGCAGGGTGTCGACCTGGATCGGGAAGGCGTTCTCCTTGCCCTGGGCGACGAGGACGTCGACCATCGGGGCGGGGACACCGAGGTCGGCGAACCGGACGTCGGTGCTGTCAGCGCTCTGGGTGGTGCTGGTGTTCTGTGTCGTGCTGGAGTTCTGGGTGGTCATGGTGACCTCTCGGGCCCGGGAGGGCCGGAAGGGCGCGCGGTCGAGGCCGGCGCGGGCGGGAGCGCATCCGCTCAGCGGTCCGGGTCCTGGTGGACGTCGGCGCTGGAGTGCGGGTGCTGTCGCCGCAGCAGAGAGCCTGGCACCGGGATCTGCGCCACCGGACGGATTCCGGGGCGAGGGTGGTGCGCGATACACATCGGTGTCGGTTCCGCACGCGATCCGACCAGACACGGGAGTCTGTTCGGGTGTGCGGGACACCGGGAGGTTTCGGGGGCGTCCGTACGACGCACGAGGCGATCGGCGCCTCGAGTGGTCCCAGCATAGCGGCCTCGGGCGTCGGAACGGGAGGGGCGTTCGCGTCGGGCGTTGCGATCCGGTCTCGACGACGGCGGCACGGGCGGGTCACCACCACGTGCGAGGATGCCTCGTGCTCTTCCGCAGGTCCCTCGTCACCACCGCCCTGCTCGTCGTCGCCGTCACCGGCCTGACGGCCTGCGCCGCCCCGTCCGGATCCGCGGGCACCACCCCCGGCGCGCACCGCACCGTCGACGACGCCGGGACGGGAGGCGCGACCGCCGGTGCCGACGTCGCCGCGCGTGCCCTGCCCACCGGCGGCATCCCCGACTACCAGCTCGGCGGCTCGTACACGCCACCCGCCGGCGTCACCGTGGTCGAACGGGACAGCACGGAGAAGGCCGCCGCCGGCGTGTACGGCATCTGCTACGTCAACGGGTTCCAGACCCAGCCGGAGGACCGGGCGTCCTGGCTGTCCGAACACCCCGACGCCGTCCTCCGCACGGCCGCCGGCAAGCCCGTCATCGACCCGGGGTGGCCGGACGAGCTCATCCTCGACACCCGGACCGCGAGCGCCCGGGCCACGATCACCTCGGTGCTGTCACGGTCGATCGCCCGCTGCGCCGACCACGGGTTCGACGCCGTCGAGTTCGACAACCTCGACTCGTGGACCCGTTCCGGCGGCCGGATGACCCGCTCGGGGAACCTGGCGCTCGCCGCGTCGCTCGTCCGGGTCGCCCACCAGCACGGCCTGGCCGCCGCCCAGAAGAACACCCCGCAGCTCGGCACCGCCGGACGGGAGCGCACCGGGTTCGACTTCGTGGTCGCCGAGGAGTGCGTGCAGTACGACGAGTGCGCCGCCTACACGGACGTGTACGGGGCGCGCGTGATCGACGTCGAGTACGCGGACACCCTCAAGGGGAAGTGGTCCGCCGTCTGCGCGATGACCGACCGCCCGCGGATGACGATCCTCCGCGACCGGGACCTCGTGCCGGCTGGCGAGGACGGGTACGTCTTCCGCCACTGCTGAGCGCGGCGGGCGTGGTTCGCGGCGGGCGCTGTTCGCGCTGAGCGACACCGCTCGTGTGTGCCGGGCCGCGCGATGTCGCCCAGCGCGAACCCGGGCCGGACCGGCTACGCGGGCCAGGCGTCGTGCAGCGCGGCCGCGGTCTGGTCGGCCGACAGCCCGGCCTCGCGTGCGGCGGCGACCAGGGCGGCCGCGGCGTGCGTGACCGACTCCGGCACCGCGGCCGGTCGGACCACCCGGGTGCCGGCACCGCGTGCGGTCTGCACGAGCCCGGCTTCCTCGAGCAGCTGGTAGGCCTTCGCGACCGTCCCGGCGGCCAGCCCGAGTTCGGCGGCCAGTCCGCGGACACTCGGCAGGCGCTCCCCGTCGACCAGGTACCCGGCGGCGATCTGGGCGGCGAGCTGCGAGCGCACCTGTTCGAAGGGCGGCACGCGGCCACCGGCGTCGATCGCGACGAATCCGGACATGCGGTCCACCCTAGGAGCCGTACCGCTCGCCGACCGGGACCGCCACGGGCAGGGTGTTGCCGGGAGGCGCGAGCGGGCACGCCCACGCGGGATCGTACGCGCACGACGGGTTGTAGGCGAAGTTGAAGTCGAGGACGAGCTCACCGTCCGTGTCGCCCAGGTCGGAGCCCTTGATCGTGTCGATCAGGTAGCGCCCGCCGCCGTACGTGCCACCGGGCTTTCCGGCGCTGGCGTCCTTCACGGGGACGAACAGGCCGCCCGCGTAGCCGCCGTGCTTCCAGACGTCGAGCGATCCGACCCCGGGGACCTGCACGACACCGAGGCGGTCGAAGTGCACGATGCCGTCGGTGCCGGTCTCGACGTCGAGCACCTTCGGCTCGGCCTCCTCGATCCGGGCGTGGAAGCGCCAGGCCGGGTCGTAGGCCGGGAAGGGCAGCGACGTGAAGCCCTCGGCGTCCTCGGGCAGCAGCGGGCTGGCCGGGTGCCCGGCGAACATCGCGTCGCGACCCTCGCGCCACAGCGTGTGTGCCGCCTCGGGCTCGGGCGTGGCCCGGACCCGGCGGAAGAGGTCGAACGTCTCGCGGCGCCAGTCGGCGGTGGCGAGGGCGGTGCGGACGCGGTCGGTGGTCTCCGTCTGGGTCACGTCGACGAGCGTACGCTCACGCCCGCCAGGTGGGGGCGAGGGCGCGCATCCGGAACGCCCGCCACTGCCAGATGACCCACATGCCGGGCCAGAGCGCGATGCCGAGGAGCGCGGGGCGCGTGCGGTAGGTCAGGCGGTCGCGGAACAGGGTCCGGCCGTCGGGGAGGGCGGAGACGGCCATCCGGTGGCGCATGTCCATCCGGGCGAACAGACCGCTCGTGCCGCCGCCGCGGTCGACCTGGATCGGGACGCCGTCGGTCTCGTGCAGGTCGATGTCGACGTGGCTCGTCCCGCTCGGCACCAGGCCGAACGTGGACGCACCGATCGGGTGCGGCTGGTCCGGCGTCCAGTGCTCCGGGAACCCCGCGGGGTCGAGCGAGCGGTAGACGAGGAACGGCTTGGTGACGGCGACCATCACGGACGGCCGGAGGAGGGCGTCCCGGACGGCGTCGACGGGAGCGTCCAGGACGATGCGGAGACCGACGTGCATGCGGCGGACGCTACGCGGACCGGCTGGGGTCCGGCCGCACCGACCGGCTGCGGTGTGGGGGCGGCCAGGCGTGGCGCTCGGTCGTGGCGGGGCTCAGGCGTGGCGTGCTGACCGGCGGCGGGCACCCTCGGCCCGGTCGTGGCTGCGCAGACGTTCAGACAAGGACAGACGGACCGTCGGCCACTCCGACTGGATGACCGAGAACACGACGGTGTCGCGCATGCTGCCGTCCGGCCCGACCGAGTGGTTCCGGAGGACGCCGTCCTGCTTCGCACCGATCCCGGCGAGCGCCGCGCGGGACCGCGTGTTGTGCCAGTGCGTGCGGAACTCCACGGCGATGCACTGCCACGTCTCGAAGGCGTGCGAGAGGAGCAGCAGCTTCGCCTCGGTGTTGATGCCGGTGCGCTGCGACGAGGCGGCGAGGAACGTCGAGCCGATCTCCACCCGGCGGTTCGCGTCGTCGAGGTGCAGGAACGTGGTGGACCCGACGACCCGACCGGTCGGCCGGTCGCGCACGGCGAAGGGCACCATCCGGCCCGCCGACTGCTCGGCCAGCCGCCGTTCGATCTCCGTCTCGACCTGCGACGGCGCGGGGACCGAGGTGTACCAGGCACGCCAGAGGTCCCCGTCCGCCACCGCGGCCCGCAGGTCGTCCGCGTGCTCGAGCGACAGGGGCTCGAGCGTGACGCGGTCGCCGGTGAGGGTGGGCGCGGGGTCGGTCTCCATGGCATCGGATCGTACCGGCCGGCGCGGACACCCCGGCTGCGAGCACCCCCTGCCGTCTCGGTATCGTGTCGGCGTGCAGGAGCGAGGGCAGCGGGGGTACCAGGTGCGGTTCGGGTGGGGCGCGGCGGGTGCCGCACGGATCGCGGCGGACGCGCACCTCCTCGTCTGGGTCGACGTGCTCCCGGCAGCGGCAGCGGCAGCGGCGCCCGGGGCGGACGGCACGCGCGCACCCCTCGCGTTGCTGCCGGACGGACCGGAGGTCGTGCTCGGCCACCTGGGGAACGTGACGGCCGTCGCGGAACGGGTGCTGCGCCTCCAGGCCGACCGGGGGGACCGCTGTGTCGTGGCGGTCGTCGCGGCCGGCCATGTCGACGAGTCGGTCGGCGGCGGCACGGCGGACGACGCCGGCGAGTTCCCCGACGTGCCCGCGGTGCCGGAGTTCGCGGTCGAGGACCTGCTCGCGGCCGGCGCGGTCGTGGACGCCCTCGTGACCAGCGGCGTCGACCACACCTCGCCCGAGGCGGCGGCGGCCTGTGCGGCGTGGACTGGTCTCCGGCAGGCGGCCACGCACCTGGTGACCGCGTCGGAGTCCGCCGGTGCGCTCGACGTCGACCGGGTGCACGCGGCCCTCGCCGTCGGACCGGAGCTGGTCACGCTGCGGCCGTCCACCGAGCGGGCGTAACGTCCCGAGTCGACCGCCGTCCCACCGACGGCGAAGAACGAGGAGTGAGCCATGCAGGCACTGATCGGTGACACCGTCATCGCGGAGGCCCCGGAGACGGACCTCATCCAGATCGAGGGCAACTGGTACTTCCCGCCGGCGAGCGTGAAGACCGAGTTCTTCAGCGAGAGCCCCACGCAGTACCACTGCCCGTGGAAGGGCGACACGCAGTACTGGACCGTGACCGTGGACGGGCAGCAGCACGTCGACGCCGCATGGTCCTACCCGCAGCCGATCCCGACGTCGTTCGACCGCGTCGGCAAGGACTACAGCGGGTACGTCGCGTTCTGGAAGGACGCCAAGGTCTCCGAGTGAGGCCCCGGGCCCCCCCCCCCCGGGGGGGGGGGGGGGGGGGGGGGGCCCCCCCCCGCGCGCGGCCGCCGGGGGCGGGGCGGGCGAGCGGGGGGGGGGGGGCCGGGGGGGCGGCCCCGCGGCGCCCCCCCGCGCCGCC
>NZ_JARUXD010000103.1:0-8508 GCF_030433875.1 Curtobacterium sp. PsM8
CGTCGCCGCCACGGTACCCACCGGTCGGACGGTCACCGCCGCGCTCGTCACGCCCGCGGTACCCACCGGTCGGACGGTCGCCACCACGCTCGTCACGCCCGCGGAACCCACCGGTCGGACGGTCGCCGCCGCGGTCATCGCGCCCACGGAACCCACCCGTGGGACGGTCGCCGCCACGCTCGTCACGCCCGCGGTACCCACCACGCTCGCTGCCACCGGCCCGGTCGTCGCGCCCGCGGTACCCGCCGGAGGAACGGTCGCCGCCGCGCTCGTCACGCCCGCGGTACCCACCACGGTCGCCGCCACCGGCCCGGTCGTCGCGTCCGCGGTACCCGCCGGAGCCGGCCCCGTCGCGTCCGCGGGGTGCGTCGTCGCGGCGACCCGCGCCTCCCGGCCGGTCACCGCCCGGACGTCCGGACCCGCCGCGGCGGTCGTCGTCTCGTCGTGCACGGTCGTTCTGGTCAAACCCGGCCATCGGGGATCCTTCCGGTCTGCCCGAAACCGTCCGCGCCGTCCTCCAGGAGGGGCGAGATGAGCGGAAGCTCGTCGAGCGAGTTGATGCCGAGCTGCTGGAGCAGCAACTCGGAGGTGACGTAGTTGATCGCGCCGGTCTCGGAGTCCGTGAACGACTCCTCGATGAGGCCGCGCGCGACGAGCGTGCGGACCACGCCGTCGACGTTGACGGCCCGGATCGCGGCGATCTGGGAGCGGGTGATCGGCTGCTTGTAGGCGACCACGGCGAGGGTCTCGAGGGCCGCCTGCGACAGGCGCGCGGGACGTTCCGCCTCGACGAACTGCTCGACGACGGCGTCGAGTTCGGCACGGACGTAGAAGCGCCAACCGCCGCCGACCTCGCGCAGTTCGAAGCCGCGGCGGACGGTGCCGTCCACGCCGTCGAAGTCCGCGACCAGGCGGTCGACGGCCTGGCGGACGACGGGGACGGGCGCGCTGACGGCGGCGGCGAGGGCGACGAGGGACTGCGGCTGGTCGGCGATCATCAGGATCGCTTCGAGCTGCCGGAGGACGGGAACGTCGACGGGCAGGTCTGCGGGCGCGTCCGTGGCGCCTGCGGCCGGGGCGCCTGCGGCCGGGGCGGCTGCGGCGCCGCGCAGCTCGACCTCGAGCGCGCGGGCGTCCTCGATCTCATCCGCCCCGCCCGGCTCTGCGGATCCCCCGGCGCGCGACCGAGCGCCGTGCGCGTGCACGTCATCCGTCATAGTCGGCTCCCAGGTTCGCGAGGCTCTCGTCCGTCCAGTCGATCGCGGTCCACCGGAGGACCAGTTCCCCGAGCGGTTCGAGTTGTTCGAACGAGATGGAGGCGTTCCGGTACAGCTCCAGGATCGCGAGGAAACGAGCCACCACGATACCCGCCTGGTCGACCCCGGCGATGAGTTCCCGGAACGTGACGTCCGGCGTGCCCTCGTCGGCGCGGGTGCGGAGGACCGACACCACGATGGCCGCCTGCTCCCGGATGCTGACCGCGGGCGCGTGCAGGTGGTCGAGTCCGACGGTCGGGATCTCCCGCGGTGCGAAGGCCAGCGCCGCCATCGCCGCGAAGTCCTGCACGGACAGCGTCCAGACGAGTTCGGGCGTCCGGGCGCGGAACCGCTCCTCGAGCCGGACGCTCCGGACGTGGCGTCGCGACTCGGCACCCCAGCGGTCGCCGAACCAGTCCGCCGCCTGCTTGAACGCCCGGTACTGCAGCAGTCGGGCGAACAGCAGGTCGCGGGCCTCGAGCAGGGCGACGTCCTCGGCGTCGACGAGTTCACCCTGCGGCAGCAGACCGACGATCTTCAGGTCGAGCAGGGTCGCGGCGACGACCAGGAACTCGCTCGCCTCGTCGAGTTCCTCACTCGACGAGGCCTGCCGCACGTACGCGATGAACTCGCCGGTGACGACGCTGAGGGCGACCTCGGTGATGTCCAGCTCGTGCTTCGCGATGAGCGACAGCAGCAGGTCGAACGGTCCGTCGAAGTTGCTGAGACGGACCCGGAACCCGGGTGCCGTCGTGGTGCCGACCGGCGCGTCGGTCGCGCTGTCGGCGTGTCCGGCCGGGTCGGACGGGAGGCTCGTGGCCGGGTCCTCAGGCGACGGCGCCACGCTGGACGAGCTCTCGGGCCAGCTGCCGGTAGGCATGGGCCGCAGCGTGGTCCGGAGCCGTCTGCGTGATCGGTCGCGCCGAGACGGTCGCGTCCGGGAACTTCACGGTGCGCCCGATGACGGTGTCCAGGACCCGGTCACCGAAGGTCTCGACGACGCGCTCCATGACCTCGCGCGAGTGCAGGGTCCGCGAGTCGTACATGGTCGGCAGGATGCCGTCGAGCAGCAGCGCCGGGTTCAGCCGGTCCCGCACCTTGTCGATCGTCTCGATGAGCAGGGCGACACCGCGCAGGGCGAAGAACTCGCACTCGAGCGGGATGAGCACGCCGTGCGCCGCGGTGAGGGCGTTCACGGTGAGCAGCCCGAGCGACGGCTGGCAGTCGATGAGGATGACGTCGTAGTCGTTCGACACCTTCCGCAGCACGCTCGCCAGGATCTGCTCGCGAGCGACCTCGTTGACCAGGTGCACCTCGGCCGCGGACAGGTCGATGTTGGCGGGGATGACGTCGAGCAGCGGCACGTTCGTCGGCTGGATGACCTGGTTCGGGTCCTTCACGGCGCCCATCAGCAGGTCGTAGACGGTGGGGATGTCGTGCGTCCGGACACCGAGGCCGGCGGACAGGGCACCCTGCGGGTCGAAGTCGACGGCCAGCACACGGCGGCCGTACTCGGCGAGCGTGGCACCGAGGTTGATGGCGGTGGTGGTCTTGCCGACCCCGCCCTTCTGGTTGCACAGGGAGATGATGCGTGCGGGACCGTGGCCGTCCAGCTCCTCCGGCACGGGGAACGCCCGCACGGGCCGACCGGTCGGACCCGTGACGATGTCGCCGGTGCCGGAGGCTGTCGTCGGGATGCTGCTCACCGGGCCATCGTACCGGCGTGCTCGCACGGGGTCGGGCCGCACCGCCGCGTGGGGTGCGGGTCGGGGCGGACGGAGGGCGCGCCTCCCGGCTGTGTCCGACCGCGCCCGGTTCCGGTCCCCGCGCCGTTCAGGCGGCGCGGAGGGCGACGCGCATGCTGTCGACCCGTTCCGCGATGACCGGGTCGCTCGCCCACCGCTGCTGCAGGCGGCCGACCAGCTCGGCGATCTGCTCGCGGTCGAGGCCGGCGATGAGTCGGAGGCCGACGGTCAGCTCGGGCCCGGCGAACCGTGACAGCGGGTCCCCCGGCGACAGCTCGATCCGGACCACGGCGGGCTCGGTCTCGATCGTGCCGGCGAAGGCCCGCGCGACCTCCGGGTCCTCGGAGCACGGCATCCACGGCAGGTCCTGGCCGAGCGCCCACACCGCGGGACGGCGGAGGACGAACTCGGTCGCTGCCGTCGGGTCGAGCACGACGAGCTGCGTGTCCTCGCTCGCGGCGGCCATCGCGACACGGCGGGACTCGACCGGGATCGGGCGGGCGTCCGCGTCCCAGGAGCGCATCGCCTCGACCGAGGTGAAGGCGGGCATCACCGCACGACCGTCGGGACCGGCGACCGTGACGATCGAGAGTTCCTGGGTCTTGTCGACGATCCGGCCGTCCGGGGTCTCCCCGACGTCGCCGGCCTCGGCGACGAGCGGGATGAGCAGGCGGGCGGTGCGGAGGGCGTCGACGACCGCGGCGTGCGGGCCTCCGGACGCGACCGCGGTGATCGCGGCGACGACGGCGGGATCGGCCAGGCCGTCGTCCTCGGTGAAGGTCGTGTCGTGCGCGTCGAACGTGCGGCCGGCCCACGGGTTGCCGGCGGAGTCGCCCGCGTGGTCGTGGGCAGGCGCTGCCTGCTCGTCGGGGTCCGGGCCGGCACCCCGGCCGTTCGAGATGCCCGCCACGTGGCTACTCCGACGCGATGTCGAGTGCGGCCGGCAGCGTGAACGCCCCCGTGTACAGGGCCTTGCCGATGATCGCGCCCTCGAGCCCGTGCGGCACGAGTTCGCGGAGCGCACGGAGGTCGTCGAGCGTCGAGATGCCGCCCGAGGCCACCACGGGCTGGTCGGTGCGGTCGCAGACCTGGCGCAGCAGGTCGACGTTCGGGCCCTGCAGCGTGCCGTCCTTCGTGACGTCGGTGACCACGTACCGGGCACATCCGGCGTCCTCGAGCCGGTCGAGGACCTCCCAGAGGTCCCCGCCGTCCTCGGTCCACCCGCGGGCGGCCAGGGTGGTGCCGCGGACGTCGAGGCCCACGGCGATCTGCTCGCCGTACTGCCCGATCACGCGGGCTGCCCACTCCGGGTTCTCGAGCGCAGCGGTGCCGAGGTTGACCCGGGCGGCACCGGTCGCTAGCGCGGCCTCGAGCGAGGCGTCGTCGCGGATGCCACCCGAGAGTTCGACGGAGACCCCCTCGACCTCCCGGATGGCGTGCGCGATGACGCGACGGTTGTCACCGCGACCGAAGGCGGCGTCGAGGTCGACGAGGTGGATCCACTCGGCGCCCTGGTCGCGCCAGGTGCGAGCGGCGGCGACCGGGTCGCCGTACCCCGTCTCGCTGCCGGCTTCGCCCTGGGTGAGGCGCACCGCCTGGCCGTCGACGACGTCGACCGCGGGCAGGAGGACGAGGGGCTGGGTGGTGGAGAGCTCGGTCATGGTCCCGTCGGGATCGGGGGTCACAGCGACGAGACCCAGTTGCGGAGGAGGCGGATGCCGGGCTCGCCGGACTTCTCCGGGTGGAACTGCGTCGCGCTCAGCGGGCCGTTCTCGACGGCGGCGATGAAGCGTTCCCCGTGCTCGGCCCACGTCAGCTTCGGCGCGCGGAACGGACCGTAGGCGTCGAGCGGGAAGTCGGTGACCCCGTAGGAGTGCACGAAGTAGAACCGCTCGTCGCGGAGGCCGTCGAAGAGCACCGAGTCCTGGGGAGCGTCGATCGTGTTCCACCCCATGTGCGGCAGTACGTCGGCCTTGATCGGCTCGACGACGCCCGGCCACTGCCCCAGGCCCTCGACGTCGGCGCCGCGCTCGACACCACGGGCGAAGAGGACCTGCATGCCGACGCAGATGCCGAGCACCGGGCGCCCACCGGCCAGACGGTGGTCGACGATCTCGCCGCCGCGCACCCCCTCGAGCTGGTCGACGACGGCCGCGAACGCGCCGACGCCGGGGACCAGGAGCCCGTCGGCGGCGAGGGCCGTCTGCTTGTCGTTCGAGAGCGTGACGTCGGCGCCGGCGCGTTCCAGTGCCTTCGCCGCCGAGTGGACGTTGCCGGAGCCGTAGCCGAGGACGACGACGTTCGGGCGGGTGGAGCTCACAACGTGCCCTTCGTGGACGGGATGCCGTCGACGCGCGGGTCGAGTTCGACCGCACGGCGCATCGCGCGGGCGAAGGCCTTGAACTCAGCCTCCGCGATGTGGTGGGGGTCGCGTCCGTCGAGGACGCGGAGGTGGACGGTGATGCCCGAGTTCATCGTGATCGCCTCGAACACGTGACGCACCATCGAGCCGGTGAAGTGCCCACCGATCCGGTGGAACTCGAAGCCCGCCGGCTCCCCGCTGTGCACGAGGTACGGGCGGCCGGAGACGTCGACGACCGCCTGCGCCAGCGCCTCGTCGAGCGGGACCAGGGCGTCGCCGTAGCGGCCGATACCGGCACGGTCGCCGAGTGCCTGGCGGAGCGCCTGCCCCAGGACGATGCCGGTGTCCTCCACCGTGTGGTGCACGTCGATGTCCGTGTCGCCGGAGCTCTGCACGCGCAGGTCGATCAGCGAGTGCTTGCTGAACGCGGTCAGCATGTGGTCGAAGAACGGCACGCTGGTCGAGATCTCGGACGTCCCGGTGCCGTCGAGGTCGAGCGACAGGGAGACGGTCGACTCACTCGTCGAGCGGGTGATCTCGGCGGTGCGCGCGGTCATGCTGCAACCCTAACGGGCGGCTGCTCGGCGGCGACCGCACGCATGGCGTCGAGGAACGCGGTGGTCTCCTCGGTCGTGCCGGCGCTGACCCGGAGGTGGTTCGGGATGCCCAGGTCGCGGACGATCACGTCGCGCTCGAGCAGCGACTCGAACGCCGCACGCGGGTCGGCGACGCCACCGAACAGGACGAAGTTCGACCACGTCTCGTGCGGCTGGTACCCCATCGCCCGCAGCTCCGTGACCATCCGGTCCCGCTGGCCGCGGATGTCGTCGACCATGCGGAGCATCTCCGGGGCGTGCCGGAGTGCCGCGACCGCCGCCGCCTGGGTGAGCGCGGACAGGTGGTACGGCAGGCGGACCAGACGCAGGGCGTCGATCACCGCCGGATCGGCGGCGAGGTAGCCGACGCGGGCGCCGGCGAAGGCGAAGGCCTTGCTCATCGTGCGGGACACGACCAGACGCGGGCGACCCGGCAGCAGGGTCAGCGCCGTCGGCTGACCGGCGGGCATGAACTCGGCGTAGGCCTCGTCCACCATCACGATGCCGTCGGTGGCGTCGTACACGGCCTCGATCGTGGCGAGGTCGAGCGGCGTCCCGGTCGGGTTGTTCGGGCCACAGAGGAACACCAGGTCGGGCTGGTGCGCGCGAACCGCGGCGACGGCGGTCTCCGGCGAGATGCGGAACTCGGGGTCGCGCTCGGCGGCGATCCACCGGCTGCCGGTGCTCGACGCGATGATCGAGTGCATCGAGTACGTGGGCGGGAAGCCGAGCACGCTGCGGCCCGGGCCCCCGAACGCCTGCAGCAGCTGCTGGATGACCTCGTTCGAGCCGTTCGCCGCCCAGATCGACTCGGCACCCAGGCCGTGGCCCAGGTACCCGGCGAGGGACTGCCGCAACTCGGTGAACTCGCGGTCGGGGTACCGGTTCACGGTCGTCAGCGCCTGGCGGATCGAGGCGACGATGTCCTCGGCCACGTCCTCCGGCACCGGATGGGTGTTCTCGTTGACGTTGAGCTGCACGCGGACGTGCTTCTGCGGGGCGCCGTAGGGGCTCTGCCCGCGCAGGTCGTCGCGGATGGGGAGGTCTTCGAGCGTGGTTGCCACCGATCCATCGTAGGCCGCGCTGCCCCCATGAGGACCGGCCGTCTGGACGGTCACGCCAGGGGCGAACGCCGACCTGCCCGATCCGTCAGGAGCAGGTCAGTGCTCGTACTGCGTGGGGATCGAGATCTCTTGCCCGGCCTGCACCGCGGAACCGTTCAGCGCGTTGAGGCTCACGACGTCCTGGATGAAGTCACGGGGGTCGGTGTTCGGCGCGGTGTCCTCAGCGACCTGCCACAGGGTCTCGCCCGGCTGGATCGTCACGGTGTCGAAGTGCACGTTCGCCGCGCGGTCACCGGCCGAGGCCTGGCCGCCGTTCAGCATCGCGATGCCGACGCAGAGCAGGACGGGAACGGCCGCGAGGGTGGTGAAGACCACTCGCCCGCGACGGGTGAGACGGAGGCGCGTGCGCGCTGCGGGTGCTGCGGTGTGCTGCATGTCCGCGATGGCGTTGGTGCTCATGTCGTTGCCTTCCTGCTTGCGTTGGTGCCGGTACGACCGTGCTGGTCGTCCGAAGCCGTGTACCGAACATACGTTCGAGCCAGAGGTTGCACAACCCCCAGGAGGGGATTTGTGGGGAGTTTTCTTGCGACACGCTCGAACAGGTGTTTGTCCGACATGTCACGGTCGGATACTGTTTCGATCGACTGGAGCAAGTCTCATCGGGACCACTGACATTCCCGCGGGGCTCGGTTCCACTCCGGACGAAGGGCGAGACGTGGTGGACGAACTGCGCGGACAGAAACCGTTGACGGCGAAGCAGCAGTCGATCCTCGACGCGATCCGAGCGTCGATCGCGAGCCGGGGCTACCCGCCGAGCATGCGCGAGATCGGCGACGCGGCCGGACTCTCGTCACTGTCGAGCGTGTCCCACCAGCTCGGGCAGCTCGAGCTCGGCGGCTGGATCCGCCGCGACCCGAACCGCCCCCGTGCACTCGAGGTGCTGGTCGACGAGCCCACGCCCGACTCCGACGGCCCCGACGTCGACGCAACGACGCTCGTGCCCCTGGTCGGCCGCATCGCCGCCGGTGTCCCGATCACCGCCGAGCAGCACGTCGACGAGATCATCCCGCTCCCCCGTCAGCTGGTCGGGACGGGTGACCTCTTCATGCTCAAGGTCGTCGGTGAGTCGATGATCGACGCCGCGATCTGCGACGGCGACTGGGTCGTCGTCCGGTCGCAGCAGACGGCGGAGAACGGTGACGTCGTCGCCGCCATGCTCGACGAGGAAGCGACCGTCAAGGTCTTCCGCCAGCGCGACGGCCACACCTGGCTACTCCCCCGCAACACCGCCTTCGAGCCGATCCTCGGCGACGCGGCGACCGTCCTCGGCAAGGTGGTGGCGGTCCTCCGCTCCCTCTGACCCCGCAAGACGCAACGACCGGGGGGGCCCGCCCCCGCCCCCCGCGGGGGGGGGGGGCCCGGGGTGGGGTGTTGGCGACACACCCGGCCCGGGCCCCCCCCCCCCCCCCCCCCCCCGCCCCCCCC
>NZ_JARUXD010000104.1:0-8379 GCF_030433875.1 Curtobacterium sp. PsM8
AGATCTACACATCTTACTGTTCGGCGCCAGCGTCAGAGGTGTATAAGAGACCGGACCCGGGGGATCCCCCGGTTCGGACGGGCTTCTGTTGTGCGCATGCGAAGCGCGCCGAAGCGCGGCGCGCCGCAGCGGCGCCGCGCGTCAGCCGCGCGCGATGGCCTCGGCGGCCGACGGGTCCGCGCCGTCGAGGAACTGCGTCAGCCGCTCGGCCTCGCCCGGCTCCTCGATCGCCTCGGCCGCCCGACGCAGGGCGAAAAGGGAACGCAGCACGCCGCGGTTCGGCTCGTGCGACCACGGCACCGGCCCGACACCGCGCCACCCGGCCTTCCGGAGGGCATCGAGGCCGCGGTGGTACCCGACGCGGGCGTACGCGTAGGACTCGACGGTCGCACCGCGCGCCCACGCCTCGTCGGCGAGCAGCGCCCACGCCAGGCTCGACGCCGGGTACGACACCACCACGGAGGCGACGGGTGCGTCCGCCGCCAGGGCCGCGTCCACCTCGGGCTCGGCGGCCAGCAGCGTCTCGGGGTTGGTCGAGGGGTTCGGGAGCAGGTTGTCCGGCATGCCCGCCACGCTACTTGAGCAGACTGCTCACTTCAGCGGGTCGTGGCCCCAGTTCATCAGCGAGTACCGCCACCGGGTGTCCTCGACGTCACCGGAGGGCCGCTGCTGCGAGTGCCGCGCCACGTACCCGACGACCTTCCGCATGTGGGCGTAGTCGTCGTCGGTGTACTCGCCCTGCTTCTTCCGCAGGATCCGCACGATGTGCCGCCCGGACTCGTGCCCGGTCGACTCGGAGTCGCCGGACGCCTTCTGGCCGACCTCCTTCGACTCGTCGGAGTCCAACCAGTCCTCCAGCTGCGAGGCGGTCATGTTCACCGCGTCGGCGAAGTCGTCCCGGGTCTGCTTCTCGTCGTCAGCCATGTCCGACATCTTGCGCGGCACGACTGCGCGGTCGTACGGTGAGTCGTACCCCGTCGTCACCGCGGGGCCCCGGTGCGGGACGACCGACCGGCGGCACGGGTGGCGGCCACGGGGCCTCCCGACGGGAACGGATCCGGCATTGCGCGAGACCACCGGCACTGCGCCACAGCAGCCGCTGTCCCTGCGCTGACACCGTGACCTCGCCCGCCGACCGGTGGGACCGCCGCCCTCGCGGCTGACGGTGTCGTGCGCCCGCACGACCACCGGAAGGCATCCGCATGCCCGTCACCCCCTCCGTCGTCCTGCACGACGTCTCCTTCGCCTGGCCCGACGGCACCGTCGCGCTCGACCACCTCAGCACCGCGTTCGGCCGCGGTCGGACCGCGCTCGTCGGGCGGAACGGCGCCGGCAAGTCGACCCTCGTCCGCCTCGTGACCGGCGAACTCACCCCGACGACCGGCGCCGTCACGACGACGGGGCCGGTGGACCACCTGCCGCAGCGCGTCCAGGGGGCCGTACCGCGCCTCCCGTCCGTCGCGTCCCCACCTGCCGGCCGGGAGGCACGCCCCACCACCCCGGACACGGTCGCGGACCTGCTCGGGGTCGGCTCCCAGGTCCGGGCGCTCCGCGCGGTCCTCGGCGGGGACGCGACCCCCGCGCAGTTCGAGGCCGTCGGCGACGCCTGGGACGTGGAGGAGCGGGCCGGCGCGGCGTTGGCGGCGCTCGGCCTCGGACCCGGGGCCGCCCTCGGCGCCGATGATCTCGACCGGCCGGTGCAGACCCTGTCGGGCGGTCAGGCGGTGCTCGTCGCGGTCACGGGCATCCGGCTCCGCGGCCGGCCGATCGCGTTCCTCGACGAGCCGACCAACAACCTCGACCGTCGCGCCCGGGCGGTGCTGCTCGACCTCGTGGACTCCTGGCGCGGCACCCTCGTCGTGGTGAGCCACGACCGCGAACTGCTCGAGCACGTCGACGAGGTCGTCGAACTCCGCGACGGCGACGCGACCGTGTTCGGCGGGACGTACTCGGCGTTCGAGGAGCACCTCGCCGTGCAGCAGGCCGCCGTCGCCCGCGAGGTCCGGGTCGCCGAGCAGCGGCACCGCGTCGAGAAGCGGCAGCGGATCGACGCCGAGACGACCATCGCGCGCCGGGCGAGGGCCGGGGCGGCCGCAGCGTCGTCCGTGCCGAAGATCCTGGCGAACGAGCGGCGGAAGCGGGCCGAGGCCACTGCAGGACGGCTACGCTCCGGTTCGGCGTCGGCCGAGGCGGCTGCGCTGACGACCGCGCGGGAAGCCGGCCACCGACTGCGGTCCGACGACGAGATCAGCGTGGACCTGCCGGACCCGGGCGTCCCGGCCTCCCGGCGGATCGCGACGATCACGGTCGGCGGCCGGGCGACCGTCGTCCAGGGGCCAGAGCGGGTCGCCGTCGCCGGGGACAACGGGGTCGGGAAGTCGACGCTCCTCGACCAGCTCGTCGGGCTGCCGGATGCGCGCCCGCACCCGCTCCCCGGGACGTCCGCAGAGGCGCACACCGACCGAGTCGGTTACCTGCCACAGCGGAAGGACACCCTCGACGACGATGCCTCGGTGCTCGAGAACGTCCGGCGTGCCGCGCCCGACGTGGCACCGGCAGAGCTCCGGAACCGACTCGCCCGGTTCCTGGTCCGCGGGGACGTGGTCGACCGGGCCGTCGGGACGTTGTCCGGCGGGGAGCGGTTCCGCGTGGCGCTGGCCGGGTTGGTGCTCGCGGACCCGCCGCCGCAGCTGCTGGTGCTCGACGAGCCGACGAACGACCTCGACATGACGAGCGTCGACCAGCTCGTGGCGGCGCTCCGCGCGTGCCGGGGCGCCCTCGTGGTGGTCAGTCACGACGAGGGGTTCCTGGCGCGCCTGGACGTCGAGGTCCGGATCGAGCTCGCCTGAGGCTCGGCTGGGCGGACACGGCTCGGCTCCGCGACGCCGCAGGACGTCCGCGGGGCCGAGGCTCGGCGCCGCGCCTCCGCGCCTCCGTGCGCCCGCCGTCAGCGCCGGCGGGACGGCCGGATCGAGAGCATCTCGACCGTGCCACGCTCCGGCAGGTCGACGACGGTCCGGACGGCATCGGCGACGTCGGACGGCGCGAGGTAGTAGTCGGTGTCGTAGTCCTCGCCGAGCTTCTCGGTGAGGGCCCGCTGCATGTCCGAGTCGGTCCGGCCAGGGTGCACGCTCGACACCCGGACGCCGTTCGCCCGCTCCTCTTCGCGCAGCGCGTCGGTGAACGCCCGGAGCGCGAACTTCGACGCCGCGTACACGCCGCCCCCGGCACCGGCGGTGAACCCGGACCCGCTGTTGATCGTCACGACGATGCCCCGTGCAGCCCGGAGCCCCGGCAGCGCGACACGGGTGAGTTCCGCGGCGGCGAACACGTTGGTGGCGAAGACGGCCTCCCACGTGTCACGCGGGGTGTCCGCGACGCGGGTGCCCTGCTCGACGCCCGCGGAGTGCACGAGGACGTCGACCCAGCTCGGCACGGCGGGCATGTCGCCGGCGCCGAGGTCGCCGACGAACGGCTCCGCACTCGGCAGCGCGGCGACGACGGTGGCGACCGCCTCGGCATCGCGTCCGCCGACGAGCACGTGGTGCGTCCGGCCCAGGTCCTCGGCGATCGCCCGGCCGATCCCCCGGGTCGCGCCGGTGACGAGGGCGACCGGGCGGTCGTTGTCGGGCGTGGGGACGGAGACGGGAGGCGCGGTGTCGGTCACGCAGGCCAGCCTACGGAACCGGTACCGCGCCTCCCGTCCGGGTGGAGCGTGCGCGCGTCGCGCAGCGACCCTCGGTCAGTCGTCGTCCTTGGTGCGGCCGGCGCTCTCGCGGATGCGGATGCCCTGCAGGACGTCCTCGGCGCGCTTCTCGTCCTGCTTCTCGATCTGGCGGGTGTCGCGCTCGGGGAGCTGGATGTCCTCTTCGGCGTGGATGCCGGCCTGCAGTTCCCGGCCACGCTCGAGCTCGGCGTCGAACTCGGCGCCGAACAGCAGCGCGTTGTTCGTGATCCAGATCCACAGCAGGAAGATGATCACGCCACCGAGCGAGCCGTACGTGGCGTTGTAGTTCGAGAAGTTGCCGACGTAGAAGCCGAAGCCGACACTGGCGAGGATCCAGATGACGATCGCGACGATCGCACCGCCACTGACCCACTTGAACTTCGACTGCCGGACGTTCGGCGACCAGTAGTAGAGCACCGCGACGATGACGATCATGATGACGAGCAGGATCGGCCACTGCACGATCGACAGCACGAGAGCGGCCGCGTCGCCGAGGCCGATGAGGTCACCGAAGCTGCGAGCCAGGGGGCCGGAGACCAGGGCGAGCAGGCCGACGACGAGCAGGACCACCGTGGTCACGGTGACACCGAGCATCGTCGGGCGGAGCTTCCAGATCGGGCGCCCCTCGCGGACGTTGTAGATGCGGTTCATCGCCCGGCCGAAGGCACCGACGTAGCCGGAGGCCGACCACAGCGCGCCGAGCAGACCGACGATGAATGTCACCGGGGCTGCGGGCGAGCGGACCAGGCCGTTGATCGGCTCCTCCAGCAGCTTCGCGACGTCGCCGCCGCCGGCGTTCCGGATGACCTGGAGCAGGGTGTTGATCGTGTCGCTCGGGTTCGAGACGAGTCCGAGGATCGACACGATCGCGAGCAGTCCGGGGAAGAGCGCGAGGACCGTGTAGTACGTCAGGCTCGCGGCCAGGTCGGTGCACTGGTCGCTCGTGAACTCACGCAGGGTCTTCTTCAGCGTGTACGTGAACGACGGCTTCGTGAGGTCGGTCGGGCTGTCCGGCTTCCGGGGGTCGTCCGGGGACGGCTTCTGCGATGCCTTCGCCATGGTCAGCCCTTCATCGACTTTGTCATCTGCTTGATCGACTTCTTCGCCCGCGCGGCGTCCTTCTTGCGACGCTTCGCGGCGGCCTGGCGTTCCTGGAACACCGGGTTGCCCGTGGGGTCCTTCCGCGCGAACACGGGGACGCCCGTCGACTTGCCGTCCTTGCCGACCTTCACCGGCTTGAACACCGGGACGGGTGCCGGCTCGCGGAGGGCACCCAACCGACCGGCGGGGTGGTTGCGGATCCGGGTGCCGACGACGATCGCGGCGAGTCCCGCGGCGGCGGTCATGGCGACGGCGACGAGCGGCGTGGGGTCACGGTGCCAGCGCTGACGGGTCTTCGCGAGGGCGAGCCGGGTGCGGGCGGGCACGTCGGACTTCTGCCGGATGCGCGCGACCGTGTCGACGATGCGCTCCCGGGTCCGTACGTTCCGGAGCTCGAGCTCGGGCATGGAGTCGTTGGGCATGGTCCCTGAGTACACGCTCGGCGGTGTGTGCCGTCGCGGGCGCGCGGGTGCGGGACCCGGCTGTCCCGCGTGCGGGACCCGACTGTCCCGCGGACGCACCCGGCGTGTCGGGCAGTTGCGGGACAGCCGTCGCCGGGTGTCGGGCGTCGGGGCCCGGTGTCAGGCCCGCGGCGTCAGGCCAGCCCGACGGTCCGGAGCAGGCGGTCGACGAGTCCGGTGCGCCACGGCACGGAGGACCAGCCGTGGTCGGCGCCGTCGACCTCGACGTACGTCGCCCCCGGCAGCAGTCCGGCGTACCGGCGGCCGTACTCCACGGGGACGATCGTGTCGCCGGTGCCGTGCACGACGACGGCCGGGCCCGGGTAGTCCGAGGCGGGACCCCAGACGTCGAGGCCGGCGCGGACCTCGTCGAGGAACGCCGTGCCGAGGGCCATGCCCCCGAAGTCGAACCAGCCACGCTCGCGGGCCGGGGCGAGTGGCTGGCCCTGGATCTCGTCCTTGCCGACGATGTCGTCCACCACGACGCCGGCGGGCGACCAGAGCGTCAACGAGGCCACGAGGTCCGGCACCCGGGCCGCGGCGAGGACGGACTCGACCCCGCCCAGGCTGTGGGCGACGAGGTGCACCGGCCGCGATCCCGCGTCCGTCGCCAGGGCTCGGACCATCGCGACGACCTGGTCGACCTCGTCGCCGATCGTGATGTCGGCGAAGTCCCCGTCGCTGAACCCGTGGCCGAGCCGGTCGTACGAGCGGACCCCGGCGCCGCGGGCGGCGAGCGCGCGGGCGGCCTGCACGAACAGCTGCTGTGAGCCGGTCGCGTTGCTGCCGAAGCCGTGCACGAACAGCACCAGGGGCGCGTCCGTCCCGCCGTCGACCGCGTTCCACTGCCACCCGCGCAGGGAGGCACCGTGGTGGTCGAGGGCGATCGGCGCGGGGCCCGTCGTGGCCGTCACGTCAGTTGGTCCGGTCGGCGAACCCGGCCGGGAGGTCCGCGGGAGCCGTGTCGACGATCGTCTCGTCGTCCTCGCCCACGTGTTCGAACAGCGTGATGTGGGCGAACTCCGGCACGACGTAGATCGGGTACGTGGGGCCGGCGTCGCGGTGCTCACGCATCAGGTCGAGGTGGTCGTTCTGGAACAGCACGGTCTTGCTGCCGTCGAGTTCCACCCAGTGCGGGAAGAAGATCGTGCCGTGCAGCACCCGCTCACCGGGGACGACGTTCACGACGACGCTGGTGCCGGTCGGCTCGTTCCAGGACACCTTGTAGACGCCGGCGGTCAGGACGACCAGGTCGACCGTCTGGTCCTTGACCCAGCGGCCGCCGACCATGCCGGTGTGGATGCGGTAGTCGATCGTCGTGGCGTTCTTGACGTACATCTCGTACTGCCAGCCGTTGGCGTACGTGTAGATGAACCGGTGTCCGACGATGCCGGAGAGGTCCTGCTGGGGTTCGGGGTGTTCGACGCTCGTGGTGATGTCCATGTGTCGATCCTGCTCCACAACTACGTTTGTTGCAATCGCTTCTGCTGCGACTACCCTGAGGGTGTGCGCACCCCGGCGAGTGACCCTGCGGACAGGTCCGCAGACCGCGGACTCCGCGACGCCGCCCGACGGCTCAGCGCCCTGGTCGGGCCGTTCCGCCGGACGCTCCTCAACGCCTCCCGGTCAGAGGGGGACCTGCCCGCCGTCCCCGACGCGCAGATCGAGGTCCTCCGCCGACTCGACGAGGACGGCTGGGCCAGCCCGACCGCCCTCGGCCGCGCACTCGGCCTCGCCCGCTCCACGGTGAGCAACCTCGTCGCCGCGATGCAGCGGGACGGCCTGGTCGAACGCCGGCTCGCCCGTGGTGACGGTCGCAGCACCGAGGTCGGGCTGACCGACCTGGCCCGCGAGCGCCTCCGCGTGTACGACGCGGCGGCCGAGCGGCTGCTGCTCAGCGCCCTGGCCGGGCTGCCGGAGGCCGACCGTGCGGTGCTGGTGGCGGCGGTGCCGGTGTTGACGCGCCTCCAGGCCGCGATCGCGGACGCCGCCGGACAGCCACGTCCCTGACGCACCGAGCCAGCGCCCCGGACGCCCGCCCAGCGGGCCCGGCCTAGCGTCCGACGCATGCTGTTCCGGGACGTCGCCGAGGGCATCCACCGCCTCGAGCTCGCACACACCAACACCTACCTGGTCGAGACCGGGGACCGAGTGCTCGTCGTCGACGCCGGGCTGCCCGCCGTCTGGCCGCACCTGCTGCTCGCCGTCCACGACCTCGGCTACTCGCCTGACCGGGTCGAGGCACTGCTCCTCACGCACGGGCACTTCGACCACGTCGGCACCGCCGCTCGCATGCACCGCGAGTGGGGCACGCCCGTGTTCGTGCACCCGGGCGACCGGGAGCTGGCGGCGCACCCCTACTCGTACCGGCCGCAGCAGAACCGGTTCGGGTTCGTCCTGGCGCACCCCGGTGGTCTGCGGCCCCTCGGACGGATGCTGCTGGCGGGTGCGGCGACCGTCGACGGGATCGACGAGGTCGAGCCCCTGGAGTCCCGCGCCGACGTCCCCGGCAACCCGTGGATCATCGAGACGCCCGGGCACACGGACGGGCACGTGGCGCTGCACTTCGCCGACCGAGACGCCGTGATCGCCGGCGACGCGCTGGTCACCTTCGACCCCTACACCGGCGGGATCGGGCCGCGGGTCGTGGCGCCCGCGGCGACGGCCGACATGGCGACCGCGGTGGCGTCGCTCGACCTGCTCGTCGACACCGAAGCGCGGCACGTCCTGCCGGGGCACGGGCCCGCCTGGTCGGGCGGGGTGCGGGCCGCGGTCGCGCAGGCGCGGCGGGCGGCCGGCGCGGCCTGACGCGGGCGGGCCGGCCGCTGGGTGCCGGGCGCGGGTGCCGGGCGCGCCCGACTGCAGCACGCCGAGTGGTCACGACACCCCGTCAGGTCGACAGGTGAGCGGGGTGTCGTGACCGCTCGGCGGAAGTGAGCGGGGCGGGGGGGGCCCCGGCCCCCCCCCGCCCGGGCCCCCCCGCCCCCCGGGGGCCCCCCCCCCCCCCCCCGCGGGGGGGGGGGGGCCCCCCCCCCCCCCGCTGGGTTTCACCCAGCTCACCAAGTGCTCGGGGGTCAGGCGCAACGCCGT
>NZ_JARUXD010000105.1:0-8356 GCF_030433875.1 Curtobacterium sp. PsM8
CGGGCCCCCCCGGGGGTCTTTGGGAGGGGTGCCCCCCCCCCGGGGGGGGGGCCGCCTCCCGTCCGTCACGTGGTCGCGACCGCGACCTGCCGGCTCAGGCGACCGCCTCGGTCTCCGGGTCGAACAGGCGCGTCGACTCGTTGCGCTCGATCGCCGCACCGACGAGGCCCGCGAAGAGCGGGTGTGCGCGGTTCGGACGCGAGCGGAGCTCCGGGTGTGCCTGGGTGCCGATGTAGAACGGGTGCTCCGCACGGTCCAGCTCGACGTACTCGACGAGGGTTCCGTCGGGCGAGGTGCCGGAGAAGACCATGCCGGCGTCCGCGATCTGCTCGCGGTAGTGGTTGTTGACCTCGTAGCGGTGACGGTGGCGCTCCGATGCCTCCGTCGAGCCGTACAGCTCGGCGGCGAGGCTGCCCTCGGTGAAGTGTGCCGGGTACATGCCCAGGCGCATCGTGCCGCCCAGGTCGCCGCCGGCGATGATGTCCACCTGCTCCGCCATCGTCGCGATGACCGGGGTGGAGGTCTCGGGGTCGAACTCGGTGCTCGAAGCGTCGAGCAGGCCGGCCTCGTGGCGGGCGTACTCGATGACCATGCACTGCAGGCCGAGGCACAGACCGAGCGTCGGGATGGCCTGCTCACGGGCGAACTTCAGCGCGCCGAGCTTGCCCTCGATGCCGCGGATCCCGAACCCACCGGGGATGCAGATGCCGTCGACGTCGCCGAGGTTCTTCGCCGCGCCCTCCGGGGTGAGGCACTCGTCCGAGGCGACCCACTTCAGCGTGACCTTCGCGGTGTGGGCGAAGCCGCCGGCACGCAGCGCCTCGGTCACCGACAGGTAGGCGTCGGGCAGGTCGATGTACTTGCCGACCAGGGCGATCGTCACGGCCTTCTTCGGCTCGTGCACGGCGGTCAGCACACCGTTCCAGCGCGACCAGTCGACGTCGTGCGCCTCGAGGCGGAGGGCCTCGATGATGACCTGGTCGAGGCCCTGGTCGTGCAGCATCGTCGGGATGTCGTAGATCGACGGGACGTCCACGGCGTTCACCACGGCGTCCTCGTCGACGTCGCACATCAGCGCGATCTTGCGCTTGTTGGCGTCCGAGACGGGGCGGTCGCTGCGGAGCACGAGGGCGTCCGGCTGGATGCCGATCGAGCGGAGCTGCGCGACCGAGTGCTGCGTCGGCTTCGTCTTCTGCTCACCCGAGGCCGCCATGAACGGCACCAGGGAGACGTGCACGAAGAACACGTTGTTGCGGCCGAGCTCGTGGCGCACCTGCCGTGCCGCCTCGATGAAGGGCTGCGACTCGATGTCGCCGACCGTGCCGCCGACCTCGGTGATGATGACGTCGGGCTGCGGGTCGTTCTCGGACTGCTCGCGCATCCGACGCTTGATCTCATCGGTGATGTGCGGGATGACCTGGACGGTGTCGCCGAGGTACTCGCCACGACGCTCCTTGGCGATGACGGTCGAGTAGACCTGCCCGGTCGTGACGTTCGCCGACTGCGCCAGGTCGATGTCGAGGAAGCGCTCGTAGTGCCCGATGTCCAGGTCCGTCTCGGCGCCGTCGTCGGTCACGAAGACCTCACCGTGCTGGAACGGGTTCATCGTGCCCGGGTCCACGTTGAGGTACGGGTCGAGCTTCTGCATGACGACCTTGAGGCCGCGTGCCGTGAGCAGGTTGCCGAGGCTGGCCGCCGTCAGGCCCTTGCCGAGAGACGAGACGACCCCGCCGGTCACGAAGATCTGCTTCGTCACCTTCGGGGTCGTGTTCGAAGAATTGGTTCCGCCGCTGAGAGTGTCCGCCACGGGATTCCATCGTACGTCAGAAGTGCCGGGAGGCGCGACCCGCGTTCGCCGGGCGCGTTGCGTCCGGCGTCGGCGCACCCGGGTGAGGCGCGCCTCCCGGCCGGTACTGGGACCGGTGCTCGGGCCGGTGATGGCTCCGGTGCTCGGGCCGGTGATGGCTCCGGTGCTCGGGCGGGTCAGGCGGAGCGGCCGGCGACCTCGAGCAGTTCGCGTGCGTGCTCCATGCCGCTCGCGCTGTCGCCGAGGCCGGAGAGCAGCCGTGCCATCTCCTGCAGGCGGTCGTCGCCCTCGAGGCGGCGGACGCTCGACGAGGTCACCGCGCCGCTGGCGTCCTTCACGACGTTGAGGTGGTTGTTCGCGAACGCGGCCACCTGCGCCAGGTGCGTGACCACGATGACCTGGGTCCGTTCGGCGAGCGCCGCGAGACGCCGGCCGATCTCGATCGCGGCCGCACCGCCGACACCCGCGTCGACCTCGTCGAAGACGAAGGTCGGGACGGTGGTGCTGCCGGCCATCACGACCTCGATCGCGAGCATCACGCGTGAGAGCTCCCCGCCGGACGCACCCTTGCCGATCGGCCGCGGGTCGGTGCCCGAGTGCGGCTGCAGCAGGATCGCGACCTGGTCACGCCCGTGCCGCCGGAACTCACCGGCGTCGGTGACCTCGACCACCAGGGTCGCGCCGGCCATCGCCAAGCTCTTCAGCTCGGCGGTGACCCGCTTGGCCAGTTCGGTCGCCGCCTTCGTCCGCACCTTCGTCAGCGCGGTACCGGCGGCCTCGAGCGCTGCCCGATCGGACTCGACCGCCTGCTGCAGCTGCACGATCCGGTCGTCGTCGCCGTCCAGCTCGAGGAGCCGGTCGGAGGCACGCTGTCCGGCCGCGATGACGTCCTCGACGCTCTCGCCGTACTTCCGGGTCAGGCCGGCGAGCAGTGCCCGACGTTCGTTGATGAGCTCGAGGTCGTGACCGGCCTCGGGTTCGAGCGAGCCGATGTAGCTCGACAGCGACGCCGAGGCCTCGCTCGCCTGGATGCCCAGCTCGGTCAGCTGCTCCAGCACCGGCTGCAGCGCCGGGTCGACGCTCGCGACGCGTTCGATCGCGCGCCGGGCCGACTCGACCAGGCCGATCACGTCCGGACCGTCGAGCGACTCACTCGACACGGCCTCGTGCGCCAGGCCAGCGGACAGTCGGAGGTCCTCGAGGTTCCCCAACCGCTCCGCGCGTTCGGCGAGCTCGGTGTCCTCGCCCGGCTGCGGGTCGGCGGCCTCGATCTCGGCGGAGGCTTCGCGGAGGCGCGCGGCCTCGGCGAGCCGTTCGTCGCGGTCACGGGTCAGTGTCTCGAGGTCGCCCGTGTGCTGCTGCCAGGCGTCGTACACGGCGACGTACTTCGCCAGGGCCTTGTCGACCGCTGCGCCGCCGAACCCGTCGAGGGCGGCACGCTGCGCGGCCGCCGAGGTCAGCCGGATCTGGTCGGACTGCCCGTGCACGGTGACGAGCTGGTCGGCGAGTTCGCCGAGTACCGCCACCGGAGCGGTCCGGCCACCCACCGTGGCACGGCTGCGGCCCTCGGCCGAGACCGTGCGCGTCAGGATGAGTTCGCCGTCCTCGACCGTGCCACCGGCGTCCTCGACCCGCTCGGCGACGGCAGCGTGGTCGGGCAGGTCCCAGCGACCCTCGACGACGGCGTTCGGTGCACCACGGCGGACCGAGCCGGCGTCCGCACGGGCACCGAGGAGCAGGCCGAGCGCGGTGACGATCATCGTCTTGCCGGCGCCGGTCTCACCCGTCACGACGGTGAAGCCGGGGCCGAGCTCGAGCGTGGCGTCGCCGATCACGCCGAGGTCGGAGATGCGGATTTCCTCGATCACTGGATGTGCTCCTGCTGCTGGTTCACGTCGTGGTGCCGGTGCTCGTGCTGGTGGGCGTTGCCCGGGGCCTCAGGGGTCCGAAGGTGCGCGTCACACGTCCTCATCGTCACGCTGCGGCCCGCGCCAGCCCGCGACCGGCAGCCGGAACTTGGCGACCAGGCGATCGGCGAACGCGGCGTCCTTGATCCGGGCGACCCGCACCGGCTCCGGCGAACGGCGCACCTCGACGCGGGCTCCGGGAGGCAGGTCGTGCGTCCGACGCCCGTCGCACCACAGGACGCCCACGCCGCTCGTGCGCCGGAGGACCTCCACGGCCAGGACCCGGTCCGGGCCGACCACGATCGGTCGGGAGAACAGGGCGTGGGCGCTCAGCGGCACCATCAGGATCGCGTCGACGTCCGGCCACACCACGGGGCCGCCGCCGGAGAAGGAGTAGGCGGTCGACCCGGTCGGGGTCGAGAACACCACACCGTCACACCCGAAGGACGACAGCGGACGGCCGTCGACCTCGGTGACGACCTCGAGCATGCGCTCGCGAGAGGCCTTCTCCACCGTCGCCTCGTTGAGCGCCCAACTGGAGTAGACGATCTCGTTGCCGACGACCACGTCGACCTGCAGGGCGACGCGCTCCTCGACCTTGTACTCGCCCGTCAGGGCGCGCTCGACCGTCTCGGCCAGGCCGTCGCGCTCACTCTCGGCGAGGAACCCGACGTGGCCCAGGTTGACGCCGACGATCGGTGCCTTCGTGCCCCGGGCCAGCTCGGCTGCGCGGAGGATCGTGCCGTCGCCACCGAGGACGATGACGATCTCGATCTCGTCCGGACGCACGTCGACGCCGAGGATGTCGACCTGACCGACCGACGCTTCGGCACGGCGGATGTCGGCGTACTCGTCGAAGGGCATCACCGGGGTCAAACCGGCGTCGTGCAGGATGTCGCACACCTCGACCGCGGCGTCGATCGAGTCGCGCCGTCCGGTGTGCGAGACCAGCAGGATGTGTCGTTCGTCGCTCATGGCGCTCCCTCTGCCAGTTCCGTCGCCCGGAGGATCCATTCTGTCGGGTTCTCCCCGGCACCTCGCTGGAGACGCGCGAGGTACTCGTGGTTGCCGTGCGTCCCGACGATCGGGGACGCCGCCACGCCCGCCGTTCCGAGGCCCAGGTCCCAGGCGGCCCAGAGGACGTTCATGAGCGCGTCCTGCCGCAACGACGCATCCCGGACGATGCCCTCGCGGATGCCGGTCCGGCCGACCTCGAACTGCGGCTTCACCAGCAGGACGAACTCGTCGGCCGGCACCGCGTCGACCAGGGCGGGCAACACCATGCGGAGGCTGATGAACGACAGGTCCCCCACCACCAGGCTGGTGCGCTCGGCAGCGGGGTCGAGAGCCAGGTAGTCGTCGCGCGTGAGGTTCCGGGCGTTGACCCCCTCCACGACGGCGACCCGGTCGTCGATCGCGATCGCCGGGGCCAGCTGACCGTGACCCACATCGAGGGCGATCACCCGCGAGGCACCACGTGCGAGCAGCACCTGGGTGAACCCGCCCGTCGAGGCTCCGACGTCCAGGACCGTCCGGCCACGGGGGTCGACTCCGAACGCGTCGAGCGCGCCGACGAGCTTCAGCGCAGCGCGGGAGACCCACTCATCCTCGGCGTCCACCACGATGTTCGCAGAGGCGGTGACCGGGGTCGAGGCCTTGACGACCGGGACCCCTTCGATCGTGACACGGCCGGCCAGGATGAGGGCGGCCGCGGCGGTCCGGGAGCGAGCGAGACCTCGCGCGGGGATCGCGGCGTCGAGGCGCATCGTGGCGGTCGACGGCATCGCGGTGCTGGTGCTGGTGCTGGTGCTGGTGCTGGTGCCGGCGCTGCCCGTGCTGCTGTCGGCGCCGACCGTGCTGCCGTCAGCGCTCACCGTGCTGGTCTCGGCGCTGGCCATCGGGTCGGTCCCGGCCGTGTGGTCGGGGCTGGCTACGTGCTCGGTGTCGTTCGTGGGGGACGTTCCGATCGTGGAGGTCGTGCCGGGAGCGATGTCGGCCCCGCCTGCTGTCTCGCTGACGTGGTCGGCGGTGTCCCCGCGCTCACCCACGAGTGTCCCCGCCCTGTTCGAGCCGGGTGCGGAGTTCGTCGTGCAGCGCCGCGAACGCGTCCGCACGATCCGCCAGCGGCAGACGCTCGACCCCTGCGGCCCGACCACCCACGGTGTCGACGCCGGACTCGATCAAGACCCCCGCCGTGCCGTCTGGGTCGTCACCGCTCCGAGCGACCGAGGTCGAGTCAGCGTCCGAGGCCGAGGCCGAGGCCGAGTCAGCGTGCAAGGTCCAGGCCGCGTCCGCGGTCACGGCCGCGTCGGCGCCCGGGATCGTCTCGACGCCGCGCAGACCGCCGGGCGTCGGGCGCGGCGGTCCGGGAACAGCCCGCGGCTCCGTCGGCGCACCGACCGACCGGCCAGCGGAGGGAGTGCCCATCACATCATCGCTCCGGGCTGGTTCCACGCCCGTCACGCTACTCGCCGCCGTACAGCGCCGGGTCCACGTCGAGGCCGTAGATGGCCAGGCCGGAGTCCCAGATCGCCGTCGCACCGGCGCGCAGCAAGTCCATCTCGTCCGACCCCACGTGCTCGGCACGGACGACATGTCCGCGCATGGACACGGTCGACTCCCCGACGGTCACACGGCGCGTGCCGTCCGGGTCCTCAGTGCGGATGGTGACCGGGTAGGGCTCGTGCAGTCCACGGAGGTCCTTGAGCACGTAGGTCGGCCGCGAGCGCTGGTCAGCCGCGAGCACCTGCTTCGGCTGGTCGATGCCGGTCAGCACGAGCACGCTGGGGATGCCCGCATCATTCGCACCCTTGATGTCGGTGTCCAGACGGTCCCCGATGAACAGCGGACGCTCGCCGCCGAACCGTGCCAGTGCCGCGTCGAAGATCGGCCGCTCGGGCTTGCCGGCCACGACCGGCATCCGACTCACCGCCTGGTGCACCGCTGCGACGAGGGTCCCGTTGCCCGGAGCGATGCCACGCTCCACCGGGATCGACCAGTCCATGTTCGTAGCCACCCACGGCACGGAGGCATCCGCCAACGCGAAGGAGGCTTCGGCGAGCTGCTTCCACCCGAGCTCCGGCGAGAACCCCTGGATGACCGCTGCCGGGTGGTCGTCCGCGCTGTCGGTCACCACGAACCCGGCCTGCTCGACGATCGTCGTCAGTCCGAGTCCGCCGATCACGAGGACGGTCGATCCTTCCGGAACGAGGGTCGCGAGCAGCCGAGCCCCCGCCTGGGAGGAAGTGACGACGTCGTCTGCCGTCACCTCGAGCCCGTACTGCTCGAGGTGTTCGGCGACGTCCATCGGACGCCGCGAGGCGTTGTTGGTGATGTAGCCGACGCGAGCCGACGTGGCGGCCTGGTTGAGGGCCTCCACGGCGTGCGGGATGGCGCTCCGACCCCGGTAGACGACACCGTCGAGGTCGGTCATGACCACGTCGATGCCGTCGACCGGTGTCCGCGGAGAGTCAGCCGGCTGCGGATCCGTCGATGTCGCGGGGGTTGTCTTCGTCGATCTCGCCGGGCTGGTCCCCGGCGTCGTCGGAGTCGTCGTCGAGGTCGTCGTCCCCGAGGGCGCTGACGTACCCGTTGCCCGGCTCGGCGTCCCCGAGTTCTGCGTCGTCGAGCTCGACGGACTCGTCGCTGACGGGCTCGTCGCCGACGGGCTCATCGTCTCCTGACTCGTCGTCTCCGGGCTCGTCGAACTCGTCGACTTCGATCGCTTCCTCGACCACATCCACTGTCTCCCAAGCATCGTCTTCGGCGGCTTCCGCGAGGGCTTCGGCCGCGCGGTCGACGCGGGCCCACCACTCGTCGGCCTCGTCCTGGCGACCGAGCTCCTCGAGCGTGGCCGCGTAAGCACTGTAGAGCGCCGGCGACCAGCTGTAGGCGGTCGAGGGGTCGAGCTGTGGAATCTCCAGCTCGCCCAGCGCGGCTGTGGGATTCCCGAGGTCCAGACGTGCTCCGGACATCGCGATCGCGAGTTCGACCTGCACCGGCGTCTCGAGTGCGGCGCGGTCGACGGACCGTCCGAGCTCGAGGGCACGCTCCGGGCGCCCGAGCCCGCGCTCGCAGTCGACCATCATCGGGAGCTGGTCGTTGCGGCCGGAGATCCGTCGGTACGTGCGGAGTTCTCGGAGCGCCGTGGCGAAGTCACCGAGACGGTACGCCGTGATCGCGGCGGTCTCACGGACCACAGCCACGCGGCCGGCTCGGCGTGCAGCGCTCAGCGCGTGCTGGTTCGCTTCCTCCGGATCGGAGTCGACGAGGAGCGCCGCGGTGATGAGGTGTCGCGCCACCCAGTCCGCGTTGTCCTTGCTGAGGGTCTTGAGCTCAGCACGAGCGGCGGGGTGGAGGTCTCGGGCATCGATCTCGTCCGGGATCTCGGGGTCGTCGTGACGCGGGCGGATCGAACGGGTGCCGTACGGGTCCCGGTCTTCCCAGTCGTCCCGAGCGGCCTCGCCGAAGCGGGCGCCGGCCGAGCGATTACCGTCGCCGAACCGCTTCCGATCGGCTCCACCGTCGCGGGAGGGGCGGTCGTCATTGCCGCGGAACGGACGGTCGTTGCTGCGGAAGGGACGATCTCCATCGCGACGCGGACGGTCGTCGTTGCTGCGGAACGGACGATCACCATCGCGAC
>NZ_JARUXD010000106.1:0-8019 GCF_030433875.1 Curtobacterium sp. PsM8
CGCGCGCCGGGGCGCCCCCCCCCCACCCCCACCCCCCTCCCCCCCGGGGGGGGCGGGCGGCCCCCCCCCGGGGGGGGGGGGGCCCCCCCCCGTCCGTCGTGTGGTCCGGCGGGACCGCCAGCGGGGCGCGACCGTCAGCCGCGCGGTGCCGTGTAGGCGCCGTCGGCGATGTCCTCCAGCAGCGTCGGGCCGGTCGGCTGCCAGTCCAGCAGCTCGCGCGTCGCGGTCGACGTCGCGGCCATCGGCATGCCGAAGAAGCGCCCGATGAAGCAGAAGTGGTCGACGGCGTCCGCGGGGTCGACACTGGTGGCCGGCACACCGAGGGCGTCGCCGATGGCCTGCGCGATGTCGCGTGTGCGGACGGCGTCCTCGGCGGTGACGTGCATCCGGGTGCCGGCCGGAGCGTGCTCGAGGCCGAGCCGGACGAGCCGTGCCGCGTCGGTCCGGTGGACGGCGGCCCAGCCGTTCGTCCCCTCGCCGATCATCGCGGCGGCCCCGTGGCGTCGTGCTGCGGCGGCGATGAGGGCGACGAACCCGTGGTCACCGTGCCCGTGCACGGTCGGGGCGAACCGTGCGATCACGGTGCGGACGCCCTGGTCAACGAAGTCGAGGGCACGGTTCTCGCTGCCGCCGCGCATCGCCTGTGGGCCGACGAACGGGTTCGGGTCGTCCTCGGTGGCCGGACGGTCGACGGTGAGTCCGGCGACACCGGAGGCGACGACGAACGGTCGATCGCTGCCGACCAGGGCACTGCCGAGGGTCTCGACGGCGGCGCGTTCGGCGGCGTTGGTCTCCTCCGGGTGAGCCCAGTCGTGCTTGTTGGCGAGGTGGACGACCCCGTCGGCGGCGTCGGCTCCGCGGCGCAGGGCGTCGAGGTCGTCGAGGTCGCCGCGGAGGACCTCGGCACCCTTCGCCCGGACGGACTCGGCGGCGGCGTCGGAGCGGACGAGCCCGGTGACGCGGTGGCCGGCGGCGAGGAGGTCGTCGACGGTGGCGGAGCCGATCCAGCCGGAGGCTCCGGTGACGAACACGTGCATGGTGGTGCCCTTCTCGATGATGTCAGTTGCTGACATCAGGAACCGTACACCCGATGTCAGCGACTGTCATCAACCGGTTCCCTCAGTAGACTCCGGGCATGGCGAGATGGCAACCGGGGACGCGGGAGCGACTGCAGGCCACCGCGCTGCAGCTGTTCCTCGACCGTGGCTTCGAGACCACCACCGTGGCCGACATCGCCCGTGCCGCCGAGGTCACCGAACGCACCTTCTTCCGGCACTTCGCCGACAAGCGCGAGGTCCTGTTCGCCGGACAGGACGACTTCCTGCAGATGTTCGTCGGCCCGATCCAGGACGCTCCGCCCGACGCTCCCCCGGTCGACCTGGTCGCCCGGGCGCTGGCCGGGGCCGGGACGTACTTCGTGGAGGACCGCCGCGAGTGGTCCCGCAACCGGCAACGCGTGATCGACGCCGAACCCGCGCTCGGTGAACGGGAACTCGCGAAGCTGTCCGGTCTCGGCGCCCGGCTGGCCGAGCTCTTCCGCGAACGCGGTGTCCCCGAGCCGGCCGCGACCCTGGTGGCGCAGTCAGGCGTGACCGTGTTCCACCTGGCGTTCGCGCAGTGGATCGCCCCGGGCGAGACCCGCACGCTGCCCGAGTTGGCGACCGAGCGGCTCGAGGCCCTGACTGCCACGATGGGGCGGCCGCGCATGACGGGGCGGCGGGCGGTCTGACGCTCCGGCCGTGACCGGACAGCTCGGAGCCGGTTCATGGACTGCCGGAGCACACTGGCTGGATGACCCGGACCGCAGCCCCGGCGCCATCCCCGACGACCGTCCACCGGGCGGGGACAGCAGCCATCCCCGTACAGTCGACCGCGCCCGCACCCCTCGCCTCCCGCGCCCTGGCCCTCGACGGCCTGCGCACCGTCGCGATCGTCATGGTGATCCTGTACCACCTGCACGTGCCGCAGTTCGAGGGCGGGTGGATCGGCGTGACCGTGTTCTTCGTGCTCTCCGGCTACCTCATCACCACGCTGCTGCTCCGCGAACGCCGGAAGACCGGCACCGTGCGACTCGGCACGTTCTGGTGGAAGCGCCTGCTGCGGCTCTACCCGGCACTGGTCGCCCTCGTCGTCGCCGGACTGCTGCTCTGGAACTGGGTCGGCGACTACAAGGGCGCCTCGTTCTCGGCGGGCGAGGCCGCGTTCATCGCCCTCACCTACACGGGCAACCTCTACCGGTCGTTCTGGGACACCACGCAGGGCGTGTTCGCGCACACGTGGAGCCTGTCGATGGAGGAGCAGTTCTACCTGGTCTGGCCGCCGGTGCTCGTGGTCCTGCTCGCTCTCGGACGCCGTCGTCGCGCACTCGTCATCGGGCTGTCCGCGGTGATCGTCGCCGCCTCCCTCGCGACCTGGCTGAGCTACCGCGCCCCCTCCGGTGGGTCCACGCCGGACGTGTACTTCTCCCCCGTGCTCGGTGTCGTGCCGCTCGCCACCGGGTGCCTGCTCGCCCTGCTGCTCGACGACGACCGGTTCCGGGCGTTCGCCGCGGGGCTCGCCGGGCACGTCGGCACCTGGGTCGGTGCGGCGGTGGTGCTCGGGGTGCAGTTCTGGATCGGCGACGACTGGACCGAGCACGTCTGGACCTTCGGCCTGCTCATGCCGGTGACCGGGCTCTTCGCCGCGGTGCTGATCGGCGGACTCGTCTCGGTGCGGACTCCGGTGTCCCAGGCGCTGTCCTGGAGCCCGATCGCCTGGTTCGGCCGCCGGGTGTCGTACTCCGCGTACCTCTGGCACCCGCTCGTCATCGCGCTGCTCGGCACGTTCGCGATCGGCTGGTTCGGCAACGTCTGGCTCTTCGCTGCCGCTGTCGTGGTGTCGATCGGGGCTGCCTACGCGGTCGAGGTGCCGGTCGAGAAGCTCCGCGCCCGCGCCCGGGAGGCCCGCCGACTGGTCGCCGAGGACCGCGCCGCGCGCAGCGCCGCCACGAGCTGACGGCCCCGGTCAGCGGCGGCGGCTGGCCTGCCGCCGGGTGTGGTTGTGCTCGATCGCGCGACGGACGAGGGCCTGCAGCGCTGGGGCGTCGACGACGTCGCCTGCGAAGTACTTGATCGCCCGGCGCTGGTTGCCGCCGAGCTCGTCGTTGAACAGGCCGTCCGGGTCCTCCAGGGCGGCGCCGTACATGAAGCCGAGCTTCACCGCCTGCTGGAAGACGTTGCCGACGACGAGGATGCCGTCGAGCTCCCACACCGGCGCGCCGCGCCACTTCCAGGCCTCCTCGATCGCCGGGTCCACGGCGATGATCGCCGCCCGGGCGTCGGCGAGGACCGACCCGCGCCAGTCCGGGTGCGCCGCGATCATCGCGTCGATGTGCTGGGCGGGTGTCCTCTCCGCCGCCGGCGTCTCGTCGGGCTGTGTCTCGTCCTTCTGGGCCATGCGCACACGGTAGTGCTGCGTCGCACTCCGCGGCAGAGGCCGGTGCGTTCCGGTGGAGAACGCCGTCGGGGCCGGAGCCTGCGGGATCAGGCGAGTCGTGCCTCCAGGACCGTCACCCGCCGGACGCTCGGCGTGACCGCGGCCGCCACGGTGGCGACGACGATGAGCACGGCGCACCCGAGCAGGGTCGGCGTGGTGCCGACCGTGTGTGCGAGCGGGCCGACGAGGGCCTCGCCGAAGGGCACGGCGACGACCGACCCGACGGCGTCGTACGAGTAGACGCGGGCCAGGACCTCCCGCGGCACGTTCGTCTGCAGGGACTGGTCCCACGCGATCGAGAAGACCTCGATGGCGGCTCCGGCGACCGCGAACGACACGATCAACGCCGGCACGGAGGGGCGGATCGCCAGGGTGAGGACCGGCACCGCGGCCACGACCATGAGCGCCACCCCGATGCCGAGTGCGTGCCGCGGGTGCCAGCGGAGCGCGACCACCGCGCCGACCGCGAGCCCGACCGACAGCGCGGCGACGACGAGGCCCCACGCCGCCCTGCCGAACGACGCGTCGGCGACGACGGGCCCGAGCACCGCCGTCGCTCCGACGAAGGCGGCGTTGAGCACGGCGAACTGCAGCACCACGATCCAGACCCAGCGGCGGCCGACGAACTCGCGCCAGCCCTCCCGGAGGTCCGCGACGACCGAGGTGCGCTCCGTCCGGCCGGCATCGGCAGCCCCGCGCGGCAGGCGCATCCGCCCGAACAGGACCCCGGCGACTGCGAAGCCCGCCGCGTCGATGGCGAGCCCCCACCCGGGTCCGACCACGGCGACGAGTCCGGCACCGGCCGAGGCACCGAGGATGCTCCCGCCGTTGAGGCCGAGGCGGAGCAGGGCGTTCGCCGGCCGGAGCTGCGTCTCGGGGACGGTGTCGGGCACGAGTGCTCCCGCGGCGGGCAGGCTGACGGCGGCGACCGCTCCGTTCAGGACGCTCAGCACCACGAGCGACGGGATGCTCGCCGACCCGGTGATGACGAGCGCTGCCACGGCGCCCTGCGTGACGGCGGCCGCGAACGACGTCCCGACCAGGACCACGTCGCGCGGCAGCCGGTCCGCGATCACCCCGCCGAACAGCAGGACGGCGACGTTCGCGACCGAGCGGGACGCCACGACGAGACCCAGGTCCGCCGCGGACCCGGTCAGGTCGAGCACCGCGAACGCCAGGGCGATCGGAGCGACGGCGTTGCCGAGGATGCTCGTCGTCCGCGCTGCCAGCAGCCACCGGAAGGGCGCGGACCGGAGCGGACCGAACCGGTCGGCCGTGGTGCTCACGAGCGGCGGAGGGGGAAGAGGGCGGCCGTGACGGACACCGGACGCGTGCCGGGTGTCCGCGGCGGGCGGGCGGCGGCGTGCAGGATCGCGGACGCCTGCCCGATGTGCTGCACCACACGACGCCAGGCCTCCGGGTCCACCCAGAGTTCGGCGTCCGTGGTGACCCCGGGGCCGTCAGCCTGCGCACGGGCACGTCGGCGGAGCTCGTCGGCGACGGCGTCGAGGTACACGAGCCGGTCCTCGGCCGCTTCCGGGTCGAGCGGGTGCACCTGGTGGGCGTCGAACGGCATCGAGGACGTCTCGTGCCGGTAGCGCTTGGCCTCGCCGCCCCGGAGCCGGACGACCTCGACGACCCGGACCAGCCCGGCGCGCTCGAGCACCCGGAGGTGGTAGCTCGCGGTCGCCTGGGACAGCCCGAGTTCGCGTCCGGCCTCGGCGGCGCTCATCGCGACCCCCGTCAGCAGGGACAGCAGTCGCAGGCGGATCGGGTGGGCGGTCGCGCGGAGTTCGTCGACGGTGGACACGAGGGCATCGTGGCAGGCAGGTCGCATGACCGTCAAAGGCCTCTTTGGGGGTCGGCGAGGCGCGCGCCGGACACCCCGCGCCGTACAGTGCACGCATGAGCGGACGGAGCCGGCGGTGACCGACACGCTGCTGCCGACCGTCGTCGGGGTCGTGGCACTCGTGGGCCTCGCGACGACGGTCCTCCTGTTCGCTCGAGCAGCGTCCCCGTGGGCGCCCGCCCTCGCGGTCGCCCGAGGGACAGCGCAACTCGCCGTGATCAGCCTGGTCCTCGCCGGTGTGATCCGGTCGCCGTTGCTCATCGCGCTGGTGCTGACCGTGATGTTCACGGTCGCGGTCGTCACGGCGTCCCGCCGCCTCGGCGAGGTCCGCCGGATGGTGGTGCCGGTAGCGTCGTCGATGGCGGTCGGGATCACCGTCACCGGCGTGATCGTCTTCGCAACGGGCGCGATCGAGTTCAGCCCGCGGTACGCCCTGGCGGTCGGTGGCATCGTGATCGGCAACGCGATGACGATCGCCAGCATCAGCGGCCGCCGCTTCGTGGAGCTCGCGGATGACCGGTGGGACGACGTCGAGGGGTGGCTCGCCCTCGGCGCGGCACCACGGCAGGCCACCCTGCAGCTGGTTCGGCGTGCGGTGAGCGCCGCGCTCGTGCCGACGGTCGACCAGACCAAGACGACGGGACTGGTCACGCTGCCCGGCGCGTTCGTCGGCGCGGTCTTCGGCGGGCTGTCCCCGCTCGAGGCCGGCCGGTTCCAGATCGTCGTCCTGGCAGCGATCATGGCTGCCGGAACGTGCACCGCCGTGCTGCTGACCCGGTGGCTGGCGCCGCTCCGGACACGACCGCAGCTGCCGTGACCGGCCCTGCGTTCAGGCGGGGGTGCCGAGGCGGTACCCGACGCCGCGGACGGTGCTGATCAGGTCACGGTCGGTCTTCCGTCGGATGTAGTGGACGTAGGTGTCCACGGTGCCGAGCTGCTCGCCGTGCGCGAAGACCGCGGAGAGCAGGTGCTGTCGGGTGAAGGCCCGTGCCGGTTCGCTCGCGAGCAGGCGCAGCATCGCCGTCTCCTTCTCGGTCAGCATCACCCGTCCGGAGTAGGGCGAGGTGATGCTGCTGTCGTCCGGGTGGAAGGACCACCCGCCGATCTCGATCCCGGCACCGGTGCCGGAGTAGTCCCGGGTGAGCGCGCGGAGACGGGCGGTGAGCTCGTCGAAGTCGAACGGTTTGACCAGGTAGTCGTTGGCGCCGGCATCGAGACCGGAGACCCGGTCTCGGACCTCCCCGAGCGCGGTGAGCATCAACACCGGCGTGCTGATGCGGCGCTGGCGGAGCGTCGTGACGACCTCCGTACCGTCGATTCCCGGCAGCCGACGGTCGATCACCATCGCGTCGAAGTACCGAGCTGCCGCGGCGACCAACGCGCTCTCGCCGTCAACGCAGAGCGTCACGTCCCATTCCTCGCCCAGGACCTCGGCGACGAGCGGCCCCAGCCGTGGGTCGTCCTCGACGAGCAGCAGACGGAGCGTCATGCGCGGTCCTCCCGATCGCGTCCTCGTCCGCCGGACTGCACGACGGGGAGCCGCAGGGCGAAGACGGTGCCGTCGTCGCCCGTCGACTCGACGGTGACGTCACCACCGGCCCGGACGGCGACGTCGCGCACGAGCGCCAGGCCGATCCCGTACCCGGTCCGCGTGCCCGCCGCCCCTGCGGTGGTGGCGGGCGTGCCGTGCGCGAACCGGTCGAACACCCTGGCGGGTGCGATGCCCGTGATCCCCGGCCCGTCATCGCGGACACGGAACGTGACGGAGGTGCCGTCCCCGTGCACCTGCACGGACACGTTGCCGTCCGGGAGCGTGTGCCCGATCGCGTTGTCCGTCAGCGCCACCAGACACCGTCGGAGTTGCGTCGCCGACACGGCGACGACGGTCCCGACGAGCTCCGGATCGGCTGGACCGACCGCGAGGTGCACTTGGCGCTCGGCGGCCAGGACGGACATGTCCCGCTCGAGGGCCACCAGCGCTGCATCGAGTTCGGCGACACCGCCGGTCGACTCCGCTCCGGCTGCGGCGTCCAGGAGGTCGTTGACGATGTCGATCAGCACCCGGGTGTCGCCCTGTAGCTCGTCGACGACGGCTCGACGGGGATCGTCCGCCGGTGTGATCATCCTGAGTCGCTGCACCCGGGCGTGGAGCACCGTCAACGGGGTGCGGAGTTCGTGGCTGGCGTCGGCGACGAAGGTCCGCTGCATCCGCGCGGCCTCGGCGATCGGCCGGACCGCGCGGCGTGCGATCACCCACGCGGCGATCCCGGCGAGGGCGATGGCGAGCCCGCCGACCCCGACGACCGCGATGCTGAGGTCGACGGTGTCGAGGGTGATGTGCACGTCGGTGGGACCGGGCGCTTCGTGCAGTTGCCCCGGCGTGAGCTGCCAGAGCACGTAGCCGACGACCAGCAGGATGATCGTGATCACCAGCGCTGCCGAGACGACCGCGACACGGAGCCCGATGCCGATCACGGACCGCCGGTACGCCAACCGGTCCGGGTCCCGCTCAGCGCCGGACCGGAACGACCACGTCACGGCCGAGTCAGCGATGGCAGACCACCACGATGACGACACCTGTGCCCCTCTCCGGAAGCGGGGGGGGGGCCCCGCGGGGGGGGGGGGGGGGGGCGCCGGGGCCGGCCCCCCCCCCCCCCCCCCCCCCCCCGGCGGGCGATAAAAAAAAAAAGCAGGCC
>NZ_JARUXD010000107.1:0-7709 GCF_030433875.1 Curtobacterium sp. PsM8
CCGCGGGGCGGGGGGGGTGCCCCCCGCTCCGGCGGGGGCGGGGGGGGGGGGGGCCCGCCGGGCCGGCGCCCCGCGCCCCCCACGGACCCGGCTCCCCCGCGCGGCGACCCGCCGAGCCGCTGCCGACACCGCGCTACGGTGCTCTCATGCGCGCCACCGTGCGGGACGTGGCCGCCCTCGCGGGGGTGTCCCCGAAGACCGTCTCCAACGTCGTCAACGGCGGTGTCGTCGTGCGCCCGGAGACCCGCGCCCGCGTCGAGGCGGCGGTCGTCGAACTCGGGTACGTGCCGAACCTGTCCGCCCGGGGGCTGCGGAACGGCCGGACCGGCGCGATCGCGGTGACGCTGCCGGAGCTCGCGAGTGCGTACTCGGCAGACCTCGCCCGCTGGTTCGTGGTGCTGGCGCACGACCGCGGCATGGTCGTGCAGCTCGAACAGACCGCGACCGACCCGGAGCGGGAGCGTGACCTGGTCTCGCGGGCGCGGGCGCACCTGGTCGACGGGCTGGTCCTCAACCCGGTGTCGCTCGATGCCAGCACCCTCGCGAACACCGCCGGACTGCCGCCCACCGTCGTGATCGGCGAGGTCGAACCGGAGCACGTCGACCAGGTGCACGTCGACAGCCGGGCAGCGGCGCGCGACGTCACGACGATGCTGCTCGACCGCGGGCACCGACGGATCGCGATCGTCGGCGCCGAGCAGGACGACGCGGTCACCGCGACCGCCCGCCTGCGGCAGCTCGGCCACGAGGACGCGCTCGCCGCACAGCTGGTCCCCGTCGACCCGGCCCTGCGGGTCCCGCTGCCGGAGTGGACGACCGCGGCCGCCGCGAGGACGTTCGGCGAGTGGCTCGACCGGAACCCGCTGCCCGACGCGGTGTTCGCGTTCACCGACTCGATCGCGTTCGGCGTGTTGCACGTCCTGGCCAGCCGGGGCGTCCGCGTGCCGGAGCAGGTGAGCGTCGTCGGGTTCGACGACGTCGACCAAGCGGCGTTCGCGGTGCCCGCGTTGACGACGGTGTCGTTCGACCGGCGGGACTTCGCGGCGGCGGCCCTCGACCTGCTCGAGCGGCGCATCGAGGACCGGGAGGCGCCGGTCCGGACCGTCGTCGTACCGCACCGGATCGTCGAGCGCGCGAGCGTCGCGGGGCGCTGAGGGCGGTCGGGGGGACGGGTCGGGGGTGAGGCCGCTAGCGTGACCGACGTGCCCGACGTGATCAACGCGCCCGAACTGCCTGACCCCCTCGACCCGCTCGACGCCATCGCCGTCGGACCGGTGACGATCGTCCCGGACACGAGCAGGCCGGTGGCCGCCGTGGTCGAGGGCGACGAGTTCCAGCGGTGGCTGACCTGGCCGACGGCGCCCCTGCCGCGGAGTGCGGTCGAACGGACGGACATCTGGACGAGCCCGTCCGGTGTGTGGATCGTCTACGTATCGGAGGACATGGAGCAGTCGTCCCGGACGGCCGTGTTCCTGTCACCCGAGCAACCGCCGCGGTCCGTGGAGCTCGGCGACCGGCGACCGATCGGGGTCGACGCCGAGGGGCTGTGGGTCGGCGATCCCCGTGATGCCTCGTTCTGGACCGAGGGGACGAGCGGCACGGACGAGGACGACGACGAGGACGGCCTGGCCGACACCGACCCCGAGACGCTCGAGTGGGCCCCGGTGGCTCCGTTCTGGCCCGACCGTGACACCTGGACCGAGCCGGAAGACGACGAAGACGAAGAAGAGGACGAGGACCGCCCCGACTCCGACGACGGTGACGACGACGACGACGACGACGACGAGACGTTCGTCGGCACTGCCAGTCAGTGGACCGTCAGCTTCGGTCGCCAGCCGGGCAGCGACGACGACCAGGACGGCGACGCGGACGACGACGTTCCGGTCAGCGCTCCCCTCCCGACCCCGCCGACCGAGATCGTCCGGATCACCCCGGCCGACGAGCGGACCACCGTGCAGGTCGACCACCTGGTCGACGCCGTCTCGATCGAGGACGGCCGGATGACCCTGCGCTTCCACCCCACCGGCCCTCGGCAGGTCGAGGTGCCGTTCGGTGAACGCGGACCGTGGCGCAGCTGGGACACCGTGTACGAACCGCGTGAGGTGGTCGTCGACGTCACAGCGGGCATCCCGTCGGCCGTCGTCACCGAGGACCACGCCTCCGTCCCGGCCACGGACGAGAACGCCGGAGCCGACCTCGAGGAAGTCGAGGCAGCGTGGGCCGCAGAGGACTCCGCGCTCCAGGCTCGACGCGCGCCCTGGGTCGGGCGACTCGACCTGACGGGAGTGAGCGGAGCCTCCTGGCAGACGCCCGAACCGGATGCGGCGACGGTCGAGCGCAGTGTCGCGGCGGTCCGCGACCAGCTCGCCAGCCTGGGCGAACCGAGCGTCATGTGGTCCGCCGACACCGACGCGGTCACCCGGGTGCGGAGCGACTACCGCTCGGTGCAGGTGGACGTCGAGGGGGCGTGGCCGGACACCGAGGTGGTCGTGTCGTTCGAACACAGGGCGGTGCCGTTCCTGCGACTCCGGAGGCGTTACCGGGTCTTCGACGACGCCGGGTACCCGATCGACCGGCAGTACGTCACGGTCCACCTGGAGGAGGACATCGCGACCAGACACATCGCGTCCCGACGCGCGGCGGTCGACGGCGTCCTCGACATGTGACCCGGAGGGCTACGTCCGCGCCTCGGTCCGCCGCGGCTTCAACCGCTCGGGGGCGTCCGTCGCCGGCACCCATTCGCAGGTGAACGACCCGCGGTAGCCGAAGAGGAACCCGAACAGCCGGTTGCGGACCTCGAGGTCGACGTGGAACGACTCGTCCTCGTCCGACCACCACTCGTGCAGGGTCGCCCGCCCGCTGAACAGCATCGGGAACCGGAACGACAGCGGTCCCTCGTGGAACCGCTGCGCGTCCGAGGTCAGGACGAGTCCACCGCGCTCGTCGACGGCCAGGTCGAGGTCGACCGCCAGGTGCTGGTGCGAGCCCAGGTAGTCGAGCACCCGGCCGTCGACGAGCACCATCGTCGCGTCGAACCGTGCCGTGCGGCCGGAGCGGACGGAGTACGTCCGCACGAAGGTCACCGTCTCGCGGCCCAGGGCATCGCGGTACGGGTAGTTCTCGATCGTGAACGGGACGTCGTCGCCCACGTCGGGGACCAGGATGTTCCGGAGCCGGCCGATCTGCAGGAATGGCACCGTCCACCAGGGGCCGCGGCGGATGGACTGCATGACACCACGCCCGACGCACGCCTCGGCGGAGTCGAGTCCGACGCCGAACCGGCGCTGCATCATCGGGTGCAGCCGGTCGAAGTCGGCGCCGAGCGCCTCCTGGAACACCGAGGTCATGCGGTCCCTCCGGGTCGGGTCGTCGCACTGGGTCGGGCGAGGGACGCCAGGCTCGCCGGGGCGTCCCGCAGGTGGTCGGCTCGACGCGTCCCGCCGGCGGGTGCGCGAAGCGTCCGGGAGGCCCGTGGCCGGTCTCGCCGCCAGACCGCCAGCACGCTGCCGAGCGGCCACGCCTCCGGCTCGGCTCCGCCCTCGAGCCAGATGCGGAGCCGGTCGAAGCTCCAGGCGGTCGCCCACCCGAGCAGCGGCCGGACGACGAGGTCGAGCGGCCCCCATCCGGATCCGTAGTCGTAGCCGGTGATGAACCGCGTCCGGCCGTCGTCGGTGGGCACGTACCGCCAGTAGCCGCGGCCGGTCCGGATCGGGGACAGCCGGTCCTCGGTGGCGAAGCGGAGCGCCGAGGTGCGCGTCCCGTCGTCGCGACGCCGCTCCCCGATCGAGATGCCGGTGCCGTGCACGTCGTGGACGGCGGACCGACGGACGTAGGTGAACCGAGCCGATCCGTCCGGTCCGGCGGGCTCGGGGACGATCTCGGAGAACCGCACGTCCCAGCGCACGTGCTGCCGTGGGTCCTGCGTGGCGGCCCAGACCGCATCGACGTCGACGTCGATCACCGTCTCGACGTAGATGCTCCGGCTGGCCACGGGGCTGAGCGTAGTGCCGGCCTGAGCGCCACCACCAGCGGCACCGCCGCCGTCAGTCCCCGTCGGCCGCCCGCAGCACCGCAGCCGCCGTGCGCCGGTCGCCGAGGATCCGGAAGTGCCCGCCGAGGTCGAGCCGCACGTTCTCGGCGCCCGTCAGTTCGCTGCCGCCCGGGATGAGGGTGTCGAACACCGCGTAGACCGAGGTGATCCGGGCGTTCGCGTCGAGCTCCCGTGCCAGGCCCGCCAGCACCGGGTCGGCGGCGCGGAACACCCGCAGGTGCCGGACGGGTGCCAGGACGGCGTACTTCGATCCGGCGAACGGCGTCGACACCGCCACCATCCGGTCGATGCGGCCGTGCGGGTCGAGCCGGGTCATCGCGTACTTGCCGATGAGGCCGCCCTTGCTGTGCGCCAGGACGAGCGCCCCGTGCAGGTCGTGCTCGTCGAGGTACGCCATCACCTCCTCCGCGGACAGCGGCACCGGCTTGACGTTGTGCCGGAGGACGGTGAGCACGTGCACCGGGTGGCCGCGGTCGTGCAGCACGTCCATCAGCGGGCGCATGAAGTGCCAGGTCTCGTAGACGCCCGGGATCACGACGACGGGCTGGCGGTCGCCGGTCCGGTAGTCGTCGGCGGTGGTCGGTCCCAGGCTGCGGACCTGCCAGACGGCGGCGTAGACCCAGTCCAGCAGCGCCCACCGTGCGCGTCGCACGAGTCCGACACGGACAGGAGGCACGGCTCCCGTCGTCCGCGTCGCCTCGCCCCCGCCGGTGGTCGCGTCGGTCACTGCGGCACCTCGTCGCGACTGGCCTCGAGGGTCTGCACCCGGCGGAACTCCTCGATGAGCCGGGCGACGGCGACCGGCTGGCGCTCCTGTACGTGGTGGCTGCCCGGTAGCTCGACGAGCGCCCCGCGGGAGGCGGCGCCGACGACCCGCTGCCCCCAGTCGTGCTTCGCGATCGGGTCCTGTTCGCCGCGGAGGACGAGCACCGGCACGGTGAGTGCCCGGACCCGGTCGAGCATCCGGTAGTCGCGCATCGGCCGGAGCTCGCGGAGGTACTGGGCTGCGCTCCGCAGGTAGTCGGTGAACACAACGGCGTTCATCCGGACGCCCTCGAACGTGCAGTCGACGGCGAGCGCGGTGGCGAGCCGGACCAGCGAGCGTCGGTGGTCGTCGACGACGGGGCCGATGAGCACGACGGAGGACACGACGTCGGTGTGCCGGAGGCCCGCTTCGACGGCGACCTGGGTGCCCATCGACTGGCCGACGACGACGAGGTCCCCGGCACCCCGCTCGGTGACCGCGCGGACGACGAGGTCGGCGTACTCGTGCGCCTCGAAGCGACGCCCGGAGTACGGCACCCCGCCGAAGCCGGGCAGGTCGACGGCGACGGTGCGGTGGCTGCGCGAGAGCGCGGCCTGCAGTCGGCGGAACGAGCGGTGCGACATGCCGATGCCGTGCACCAGGACGACGGTGGGGGCGAACGCGTCGTGCAGGCGGCCGGCGGGCGCCACCGTCCGGAGTCGGACGCGGTGACCGTCGACCCGGACCGTCTCCACCAGCGCACGCATCACCCGAGACTATGCCGGGGCCCGATCGCCACCTGGGAGAGCAGCGCAGCGACGCGCAGCGACGCGCAGTCCGTGATCCGCAGCGCGGGGACAGCCGGGTCTTCGACTCCTGCAAGGTCCGCGGGGTGCACTACGGCCATGACCGACACGACCCCTCCGGAACGACGACCCGACGAACGACGCGACGACCGACACGGCGAACGCCATGACCAGCGCCCTGACGCCTGGGCCGCTGCTCCGGCCGCAGCGCCGACCGCCACCCTCTCGCCGCCCCCACCGTCCTGGTACGGCACGCCGACCCCTGCCCCGACCCCTGCCACTGGCCCGGGCTCCGCACCCGCGGGTCGGAGCACCCCGCACCCGCCGTGGTTCTGGCCGGTCATCGCAGCGGCGATCGGCCTGGGCGCCCTGCTGGTCGGCGGTGGCGTCGGCTTCGCGGTCGGGCACGCGGTCGCGAGCCACAACGTCTCCACGTTCACCGGCCCGGGCACCGGCCAGTACGGCCCGCGCGGGCAGTCCGGGAGCGGGCAGTCCGGAACCGGCGGGAACGGGACCGACGGGAGCGGCAGCACGAGCAACGGCAGCACGCAGGAGCTGCCGGGCGGCGCCACCGTCAGCCCCCAGGGGAGCTGAGCCGACCGGGGTGCGGGACGCTGCCGGCGGACCCGACCCGCGCCTCCCGGCTGGATGCAGACCGGAGGTCGGCAGAGGTGGACCGCGGGGACGCCTGACCGGCGTACCCTTCTGGGTGGCCCAGACCGCACGAAACCCGGAGCTCACCATGCCGCAGGACACCCGCCCGCACGTCGTCATCGTCGGCGGTGGATTCGCCGGCATCGCCGCCATGCGTGAGCTGAAGGACGCTCCGGTACGCGTGACGCTCGTCGACCGCCACGTCTACAACATGTTCCAGCCGCTCATGTACCAGGTGGCGACCGGCGGCCTGAACGCCGGCGACGTGACCTACTTCCTCCGCAGTCTGCGTGCCCGTCAGTCGAACGCGGACTTCCGCCACGGCCTGCTCACCGGCATCCGGCACGACGAACGCATCGCCGAGATGTCCGACGGCGAACACCTGCAGTACGACTACCTGATCCTCGCCAACGGCGTGAACACCAGCTACTTCGGGACGCCCGGTGCCTACGAGTACGCGTACTCGATGTACTCCCGGTCGCAGGCGCTCCGCATCCGCGACGAACTCTTCACCCGCCTGGAGCAGGCCGCGGCGAAGCAGGGCCCGGACGAGATCCGCGTCGTCATCGTCGGCGGCGGCGCGACCGGCGTCGAGATGGCCGGCGCGCTCGCCGAACTCCGTGACCAGGCGCTGGTCGGCGCGTACCCGGAGATCGAACGCGGCAACATCTCGATCACGCTCGTGCACCGCAGCGGCGAGCTCCTCAAGCCGTTCGCTCCGCGCCTGCGCCGGTACGCGGCGAAGATCCTGCGGAAGCGCGGTGTCGTGCTGCGCCTGAACGCCGGCGTCGAAGAGGTCATGCCCGACGGCGTCCGGATCGCCGGCGGCGAGGTCATCCCGGCCTCCCAGGTGATCTGGGCGACCGGTGTGTCGGCACACAAGGAGGTCGGCAACTGGGGTCTGCCGCAGACCCACGGCGGTCGCATCCAGGTGAACGACGACCTGAGCGTCAAGGGCGTCGAGCGCGTCTTCTCCGCCGGCGACATCGCCGCGCAGGACAGCGCGCTGGCGCAACTCGCACAGCCGGCGCTGCAGGGCGGCAAGCACGTCGCCGAGCAGATCAAGCGGCTGCTGGCCGGCAAGCCGACCGAGCGGTTCAAGTACTTCGACAAGGGCACGATGGCGACGATCGGCACGAACGCCGCGGTCGCCCAGCTCCGTGGCGGCATCACCATGGTCGGCCCGGTCGCGTGGGCCGCGTGGGTGTTCGTCCACATCACCAGCCTGCTCGGCAACGGCAACCGGATGTCGACCCTGACCCACTTCTTCGTCCGCTACGTGTGGTTCATGCGGAAGCGCTCGATCCCGATCGTCGGCGACGTCCGCCCGGTCCGCCCGAACGGCGACCGCGAGCCGGAGCCGTGGCAGCTGCAGAAGGCGGAGTAGCCGCCACCGCATGACAGCCGTCACCACGTGACGGACGGGAGGCTCCCCACCGGTCCGGTGGGGAGC
>NZ_JARUXD010000108.1:0-7449 GCF_030433875.1 Curtobacterium sp. PsM8
CCCGGGGGCCGGGGGCCCCGGGGCGCGGCCCGGGGTCCCCCCGGGGGGGCCGGGGGGGGCGGCCCCCCCCCTTCGTGTATCCGGAACCGTGCGTCTTCGGCGAGCCGGTGTGCGCTCTCGCAGGACACGGACGGTGCGGTCCCCGTCACATCGAGTGCGCGGACCGTACTGTTGCCCCATGGCCATCCCCGAGACGGGCACCGCGGCGCCGGACTTCACCCTCCCCGGCATGATCGTCCGCGACGGCGTGCGCACGGACGCGGAGTACGCACTCACCGCCGAGCTCGGTCGCCCGGTTGTGCTCGCCTTCTACCCCGGCGACGCCACCCCCGTCTGCACCGCACAACTGTGCTCGTACCAGCAGGAACTCGACGACTTCCGCGACCTCGGTGCCGTGGTCTGGGGGATCAGCCCGCAGGGCCTCGACTCGCACGAGGGCTTCGCCCGGAACGCCTCGCTGTCCTTCCCCCTCCTCTCCGACGTCGCCGGCGACGTCGTCCGCGCCTACGGCGTGCACGTACCCGGACTGGGACTCCGTCGATCGGTCTTCGTGATCGGTCCGGACGGCCTGGTGCGGTGGCGGCACGTGGGCCTGGTCGGCCTCCGCTTCCCGCGCGCCGAGGTCATCCGGGCCCAGATCGAGCTCCTCGTCGAATGAGGCGTTGACAGGAGCGGCCGACGGGGTGACGATGGACGCCCTGAGACCTCCGGGTTCGCCTCTCCGGGACATCGGGTCTCCTGCCGGTACGCGCTCGGCCTGTCTGGTCCGCTCGGTGGGTGGTCCCGGAGAGGCGCTCTCGTCGATCGGGCACCCGCCGTCTCCTAGGCTTGCCCCCATGCCCGAACCGACCGCGCCCGCCCGGCCGACCGCGCCCGTCCGGCCGACCGAGCCCGTCCGGATCGTCGCGACGAACCTCCGACGCTTCGCCGTCGCCCTCTGGGTCGTGGCGGTCGCACTCGTCGTCATCGGACTCCTCACGAACGGCCTCCGCGCCGCGTTGCTGGTGCCGGTGCCGTCCCTCTTCACCGCCTGGTTCGCCTGGGTGGTCCTCTGGCGTCCGCGCATCGAACTGACCGAGGACGAGCTGGTCGTGGTCGACGTCCGCCGGACCACGCGCTTCGCCTGGCGGCGCGTGCAGGACGTGCGGTCGAAGTACGGGCTCGAGGTCGTCACCGACCAGGGTGAGCAGCGGGTCTGGATCGCGCCGCGGCCGACGGCACGGCTCGCCCTCGAACGGCCGGGAGGCACGGTGCCGGTCACCGTCGCCGCTGCGGCCGACGAGATGCGTGCGCGGGTGCCCGCACCGCTCGAGTACGACGGCGCTCCCCCGGCGACCGTGACGGCTGCACCGATCGTCCACCGCGTGCACGGCTGGGCAGTCGTCGCCCTCGTCGTCCTGGGCATCGCCGGCAGCATGGCCGGCGCACGCCTCTGATCCGCTCCTGACGGAGCCCGGCGGAGCCCGCCGCCGCCCGACGCACCCTGACGCCGGACCGCTGCAGTCCTGCGCAACGCGGGGCGTGCCTCCCGTCCGGCCGCCCGCAACGACGGAACGCGCCGTCCCGGAGCCGGGGCGGCGCGTTCCGTGTGTCGCTGGTGGTGCGGGTCAGCGACCGAACTCGAAGCCGGCGCCGGGGATGGCAGCCAGTAGGTCCTTCGTGTACTGCTCACGCGGGTTGGCGAAGACCTCATCGGTCGTCGCCTTCTCGACGATCTGGCCCTTGCGCATCACGCACACGTTGTCCGCGACGAGGCGGACGACCGCCAGGTCGTGGGTGATGAACAGGTAGGTCAGGCCGAGCTCCGACTGCAGCTCGGTGAGCAGGTCCAGGATCTGGCCCTGCACGAGCACGTCGAGGGCGGAGACCGCCTCGTCGAGGACGATGACCTCGGGCTTGAGCGCCAGGGCACGTGCGACGGCGATGCGCTGTCGCTGCCCACCGGACAGCTCGCTCGGGTACCGGTTGACCATCGACTTCGGCAGGGCCACCTGGTCGAGCAGCTCGAGCACCCGGGCGCGACGCGAGGCCTTGTCGCCGACCTTGTGCGTGCTGAGCGGCTCGGCGATCGTGTTCCCGACGTTGTACATCGGGTCCAGCGAGCCGTACGGGTCCTGGAACACGGGCTGGACGCGACGACGGAAGTCGAACAGGTCCTTGCCCTTGAGCGCGCCGATGTCGATGCCGTCGAACTGCACCGAACCGGACGTGATCGACTCGAGCTGCAAGACGAGCTTCGCGACGGTGGACTTGCCCGAACCGGACTCGCCGACGAGCGCCGTGGTGGTGCCCTTCGGGATCGCGAACGAGACGCCGTCGACGGCCTTGAGCTCGCGGGTCGCGATGCCCTGACCACGCAGCTTGTAGACCTTCTGCAGGTCCTTGACGATGATCAGGTCCTTCGCCGGAGCGCTCTCACGAGCGTGGGCGCGGGCCAGGAGTTCGTCGTCCTCGCTGCCGCTGTCGGCGATCGCGACGGACTGGTGCTGCACCTTCGACTGGATGCGACGGCTGGCGAGCGACGGTGCCGCGGCGACGAGGCGCTGCGTGTACGGGTGCTGCGGGTTCGCCAGGATCTCCTTCGACGGACCGGCCTCGACGACCTGGCCCTTGTACATCACCACGAGCTTCTCAGCACGCTCGGCGGCGAGGCCGAGGTCGTGGGTGATGAACAGGACGGAGGTGCCGAAGTCACGCGTCAGGCTCTCGAGGTGGTCGAGGATGACGCGCTGCACGGTGACGTCGAGGGCCGAGGTCGGCTCGTCGGCGATGAGCAGCTTCGGCCGGCTCGACAGACCGATGCCGATGAGCACGCGCTGGCGCATGCCGCCGGAGAACTCGTGCGGGTACTGCTTGAGGCGGCTCTCAGCGTCACCGAGCCCGGCCTCCTGCAGGACCTCGATCGCGCGGGCACGGATCGCGGACTTGCCGGTCGCCATGCCGTTGGCCTTGATGGCCTCTTCGACCTGGAACCCGATCTTCCAGAGCGGGTTGAGGTTCGACATCGGGTCCTGGGGGACGTACCCGATCTCGGTGCCGCGGATCTCGGCCATCTGCTTCTCGTTCATGCCGACGAGCTCGCGCCCGTTCAGCTTGATCGAGCCGCCGGTGATCTGGCCGGTGCCGGGGAGCAGCTTGATGATCGCCTGGGCGCTCGTGGACTTGCCCGAACCGGACTCCCCCACGATCGCCAGGCGCTCGCCCTGCTCGAGGGTCATGTTCACGCCACGGACGGCCTGCACGAGACCGCTCTGCGTCTTGAACCCGACGTGCAGGTCGGTGATCTCCAGCAGCGGGGCGCCGGGGGTGCCGGACGCCTTGGCGTTCGGCGAGGTGAGTGTCTCGCTCATCGGCGGGCCCTCGCCTTCGGGTCGAGTGCGTCGCGGACCACGTCACCGAGGAGGAGGAACGCGAGCACGGTGATGGAAAGGGCGGCGGAGGGCCAGAAGATCGTCGACGGGCTGGTGCGGATCGACGACTGCGCGGCGTTGATGTCGAGGCCCCAGCTCAGTGCCGACGCCGGCAGACCGATGCCGAGGAACGACAGGGTCGCCTCGGCCACGATGAACGTGCCGAGCGAGACCGTCGCGACGACGATGACCGGTGCCAACGAGTTCGGGATCACGTGGCGCACCAGGGTGGTGAACCGGCTGACGCCGAGCGCTGCGGAGGCGGTGACGTAGTCGGCCTGCTTCGCACTGAGCACGGCACCGCGCATGATGCGGGCGATCTGCGGCCAGGCGAACACCGCGAGCACGAGCGACACCGTCACGGCGTTCCGCGCCGGGAGCACCGACATGAAGACGATCGCACCGAGGACGGTCGGGATCGAGAAGAACACGTCACCGATGCGGGAGACGATCGTGTCGAGCCAGCCGCCGTAGAACCCGGCGAAGGCACCGATCACGATGCCGACGATCGTGACGAGCACGGTCGCGAGCAGCCCCACGATGAGCGAGTTCTGCGCGCCCCAGATGACGCGGGCGTACACGTCGTACCCCTGGCGCGTGAAGCCGAGCAGGTGGCCGGCACGCGGACCCTCGTTGCTGTCGTTGAGGTTCGCAGCGCGCGGGTCCACGTGGGTGAACAGCCCGGGCGCGATCGCCACGACGATGATCAGCAGGATGAGGATCGACGAGATCCAGAACGTGGGACGGCGGCGCATGGACTCCCACGCGTCGGTCCACAGCGAACGGGTCTTCTCGTCCTCGTTGACCTGGTCGACCGCCAGGAGCGGAGTCTCCTCGATCGGCGCGACGTAGTGCGTCGCCGAGCGGGGTTCAGTGTTACTTGGCATAACGGATCCTCGGGTCCAGGACGGCGTACAGCAGGTCGACCAGGAGGTTGGCGAGCATGAAGATGATGACCATCACGGCGACGAAGGAGACCACCGTGGGGCCTTCGCCGAGCTTGACGGCCTGGAACACCGTGCCACCCACACCGTGGATGTTGAAGATGCCCTCGGTCACGATCGCGCCGACCATCAGGTTGCCGATGTCGACACCCAGGTAGGTCACGACCGGGATCAGCGAGTTGCGGAAGATGTGCACCCCGACGACGCGGCGGCGGGACAGGCCCTTCGCGGTGGCGGTCCGCACGAAGTCGGCGCTCATGTTCTCGGCGACGCTCGCGCGGGTCAGTCGGACGATGTACGCGAACGACACCGAGGCCAGCACGATGGCGGGGAGCACGAGCTCGGACCAGGGCGCCTGGCCGGAGACCGTCACGCGGAACAGCCCGAGGTTGATGCCGAGCACGTACTGCAGCAGGAACCCGACGACGAAGGTCGGCACCGAGATGAGCAGCAGCGAGACGACGAGGGCCGTCGCGTCGAACAGCTTGCCCTTACGGAGACCGGCGATGACACCGACGACGATGCCGGCGACGGCCTCGAAGACGAGCGACAGGATCGCCAGGCGCGCGGTGATCGGGAACGCCGCGGCGAGCTGCTGGCTGACCGGCAGGCCCGAGAACGTCGTGCCGAGGTCACCGCGGAACAGGCCACCGATCCAGAGCAGGTACTGGACGAAGAAGGGCTTGTCGAGGTTGTACTGCTGCCGGATCGCCTCGATCACCTGCGGTGACGGCTGGCGGTCGCCGAACAGTGCGGCGACGGGGTCCCCGGGCAACGAGAACACCATGAAGTAGATGAGGAACGTGGCCCCGAAGAAGACGGGGATGAGCTGCAGGAGGCGCTTGCCGAGGTACCAGAGCATCAGATCCCTGCCTGGTTCACAGCGCGCATGTCGTTCAGGTTCATGTCGTGAGGGGTGGACGGTCCGAGGGTCGGCACGGGTGTCCGGTGCGGGCGGCGGCGCCCGCGTTCGTGGGGGAAGGTGTTGACCGCCGTGGTACGGGGGCTCGGGGACCGTGGTCCCCGAACCCCCGTCCGGTTGGCCGCGGAGCAGGATACCTGTCCGCGATGTGTCTCCGAGGAGACCGAGTGTTACTTGGTGACCTCGACGTCGTAGTACAGCGGGACGGAGTCCCAACCGAACTTGACGTTCTTCACGTTGTCTGCAGACCAGACACCGGTCACGTTGGAGTACCAGAGCGGGATCTCGGGCAGGTCCTTGAGCAGCAGCTCCTGAGCCTGGTCGAAGAACTTGTTGCCCTCTTCGACGGACGAGGCCGAACGGCCCTTGGCGAGCAGCTCGTTGTACTCGGACGAGTCGTAGCGCGAGTAGTTGTTCGACGAGCCCTTGCCCATGGTCGGGCCGAGGAAGTTGTACAGCGACGGGTAGTCGGCCTGCCAACCGGTGCGGCTACCGCCCGTGAGCTTGTCGTCCGTCTGCAGCGCGAGCGCCTCGGCGAACGTCGGGAGTGCCTTGCCCTCGGCCTTGATGCCCAGCGTGCTGGAGATCGAGTTGGTCACCGCGGTGACCCAGGCCTCGTGTCCACCGTCAGCGTTGTACGCGATGGTGAGCGTGTCGTTGTACGGCGAGATGTCGTCGGCCTGCTTCCACAGCTTCTTGGCCTCCGACTTGTTGTAGTCGAGGACGTCGGAGCCCTTGAGGTCCGCGGTCCAGCCGTCGATCACCGGGGAGGTGAAGTCCTTGGCCGGGGTGCGGGTGCCCTGGAAGATCTTGTTGGTGATCTGCTTGCGGTTGATCGACAGGGAGACCGCCTCGCGACGGAGCTTGCCCTCTTCGCCCTTCCAGTGGTCGAGGTAGTAGGGCAGGTAGATCGCCTGGAAGATCGCGGCGGCCTGGTTGACGTTCGAGTCGGGGAAGTCCGACTTGTAGGTCGAGAACGCGGCGTCCGGCACGGCGTCGAGGACGTCGAGGTTGCCGCCCTGGGCGTCGGAGTACGCGGTGTCCTGGGACGTGTAGAACGTGATCGTCAGACCACCGTTCTTCGGCTTGCGCTTGCCCTGGTAGTCCTTGTTCGTGACGAGCTTGATGTCCTGGTTGTGCGTCCAGGCGCTCTTGCCGTCGAGCTTGTACGGACCGTTGCCGATCGGGTTCTCACCGAAGGCCTTCGTGTCCTTGTAGAAGACCGAGGGGAGCGGCACGAAGGCGTTGTAGCCGAGCGACAGCGGGAAGTCCGACTGCGCCGACTTCAGCGTCACCGTGAACTCGTCGTCGCTCTTGACCTTGAGGCCGGTGAGCTCGGAGTCCTTGTCGGCGTCGTAGCCCTCGATGTTCTCGAAGAAGTAGCTCGCGCCCTGGGCGTTGGACTTCTGGGCTGCCCAGTTCCACGCCTTCGTGAAGGACTCGGCGGTGATCGCCTCGCCGTTGGTGAACTTCCACCCCGAGTTGATCGTGATGTCGAAGGTCTTCGAGTCGGTGGTCTCGACGTTCTTGGCGAGTTCCTTCACCGGCTTGCCGTCGGCGTCGTAGGTGAACAGACCATCGAACAGCGACGTGATGATCTTGCCGCCACCGGTCTCGGTGGTGTTCGACGGGATGAGCGGGTTCTGCGGTTCGCTGCCGTTCGTGGTGACGATGCCGGCGGCGTTGGCCGAACCGGAGCCGGAGCCGGAGCCCGAGCCGCTTCCGCCACCGTTGCCGGAGCAGCCGGTCAGGGCAATTGCTGTGGCCCCGAGCACGGCGAGGGCAGTGAGCCCAGCGCGCTTCTTGATCAAGAGTTCCTCCTGGTGCATGGGACGCGCCGGGCACAGAGGTCCCTCCCGGCACGTTTGACTCCTGAACTGTAGGCAGTGCAGAGAGGACCGACCAAACCCTGGGCGCATCGGTTACACGCCCGAAACCAAGTTGCAGGATCGTTGCGGCATCCTGCAACATCCCCGCGTCTGGGACGGAGCGCCGCCGATCCATTGCGTTTGCATCAACGTCCGTGCAGCGTGGAGGTGACGCCCGGGTGAACCACAGGTGTTGTCCGCAACCGCTTGCATTCGGAGCGCTCCACCCCGCATGATGCGCGATCGTCGGTCGTGACGACCGCACCACAGACGGACGGGAGGCCCGTGGCGATCCCGCCACGGGC
>NZ_JARUXD010000109.1:0-7425 GCF_030433875.1 Curtobacterium sp. PsM8
CCCCCCCCCCTGCCGGGCCCCCCCCCGGGGCGGGCCCCCGCCGGCCCCCCGCCCCCCCCCCGCCCCCCCCCCCCCCCCCCCCCCCCCCGCGGGGGGGGGGGGCCCCCCCCCCCCCCCGCCTCTCGATGTGACCCGGACACCATGCAGCAGCTCCTCCACCACACGGACGTCTCCCGACGGCGTCCGCGCAGCGCGGCGACGCGCGTCGTCGTCGACCCCACCGGCCCGTCCACGGGGTGGCGTGGGTGCACCGATCGTCGTGGGATGATCGTCTGATGGCGGTGACGAGACGAGCGGTCCACATCGGCGCCGGCAAGATCGGGCGCGGGTTCGTGGGCCAGTTCCTCGTGTCGAGCGGCTACGACCTCACCTTCGTCGACGTCGACGAGCGCGTGGTCTCGGCCCTCAACGAAGCCGGGCGCTTCGTGGTGCACGAGGTCGGCGAGATGCCGGTCGAACACCTCGTGGCCGGGTTCCGTGCGCTGAACAGCAAGACCGACCGGGAACGCGTCGTGCAGGCGATCGCCGACGCCGACGTCGTCACCACGGCGGTCGGGGCGCGCACCCTGCCCCTGGTGGCCCCGCTCATCGCCGAGGGGCTCGCGGCACGCCCGCTGGACCGCGGCGACGTCACGATCGTCGCCTGCGAGAACGCGTTCAACGCCACGGACTCCCTGCACGCCAGCATCCGCCGGGCGCCGATCCTCGAGGACCGCGACATCGCCGCGGTGTTCGCGAACTGTGCGATCGACCGCATCGTGCCGGACCAGTCCGGGGTGCTCGGGCAGTCCGGTGGTCTCGACGTCGTCCTCGAGCCCTTCTACGAGTGGGTCATCGAACGCACGCCGTTCGACGGGACCGGCTCCGAGCCTCCCGTCATCGACGGCGTCACCTGGGTCGACGACCTGCAGCCGTTCGTCGAGCGCAAGCTCTACACCGTGAACACGGCCCACGGGGCGGCCGCCTACCACGGATGGGTCCGGGGGATCCGGCTCATCCGGGAGGCCCTCCAAGACCCCGACGTGCGGGCGGAGGTCGACGGGGTGCTCGCGGAGACCACCGCGCTGCTCGTCGCGAAGCACGGGTTCGACCCGGCGGAACACGCCCGGTACGTCGCGGCGAACCTCACCCGCATCGCGAACCCCCTGCTGCCCGACACGACCCGTCGCGTCGGCCGCAACCCGCTTCGGAAACTCGGCCGCCGTGAACGGTTCATCGGCCCCGCCGCGCAGCTCGCCGAACGCGGTCTGCCCGTCGACCACCTGATCGGCGCCGTCCGGGTCGCGCTCGAGTTCGACGACCAGGACGACCCGGAGTCGATCGAGCTGCACGCGCTGCTCCGCTCCGGGGCCACCGCGCACGCCCTCACCGAGATCCTGACCGGGCTCATGGAGGGACACCCGCTGTTCCCGGCCGTCCGTGACGTCGTCGCCGGGGTGCTCGAGACCCAGCCCGCCCAGGCATGAGCCGCGACCCTCGTAGGATCGACGGCATGACCGAGACCCGCGAACCGGACGACGACGCCGCCCTGTCGTGGGGCGACGCGGACGACGCGACCCACGTCGACGCCGCCCACAACCCGATCGCCGTCAAGGAACGCGACACCCGCGACCCCGACGCGCCCGAGACGTCCGGTGCCCTGATCGGGTTCGGGGTCTTCGGCGGGCTGTACCTGCTCTACACGGTCGCCTGGCTGCTCACCGCCTCGACGAGCTACCTGATGACGACCGACGCGGTCCTGTCCGGGTTCGTCACGCTGCTCCGCTTCCTGGCGATCGTCGCGCCGGCGCTCTGGTTCGCCGTCGTGATCTGGGTCGCCCGGACGCGCTCCACCCGCACCCGGCTGCTCTGGATGCTGCTCGGCGCGGTGGTGCTCTTCCCGTGGCCGTTCCTGTTGACGCGGAGCTTCGGGTGACCGCCGTCGAGCGTCCCGCCACCGGCGCCACTTCCGCGCGGTCGCTGGTCGGGCGCATCGTCGTCTGGGTGGTCTTCGCGGTGCTGTTCGCCTACATGACGGCGCAGAGCGTCGGCAACCTCGTGGTGATCACGGACAAGCTGCAGAAGTTCAACGAGTTCGTCGGCTCGGCCGGTGGCGCGTCGCTGAAGCGCCCGGTGCCGTGGGTGTGGCTGGTCCTCGACGTGGTGGTCCCGCCGCTCGCGTACGCCGTCGGTGTGTGGGTGACCCGCCGGTCCACGGCCGTCGTGACCGTCGCGGTGCTCGTCGTGGCCTTCGCCGGTGCGGGGGCACTCTGGCTCACGCTGCAGCTCTACGTGCCGAGCCTCGTCGACCTCTGACCTGCCTCCCGGCGTCGTAACCGGGTCCGGCCGTCGATAGGGTGGTGGTACACCACCCGTCTCGTGTGAGGAACAGCAGTCGTGTCGAAGCCGGTCGTCTTGATCGCCGAAGAACTCTCGCCCGCCACCGTCGACGCCCTCGGGCCCGACTTCGAGATCAGGAACGTGGACGGCACCGACCGTCCAGCCCTGCTCGCCGCGCTGTCCGACGCGCACGCGATCCTGGTGCGCTCCGCCACCAAGGTCGACGCGGAGGCGATCGCCGCGGCTCCCGAGCTCAAGGTCATCGCCCGCGCCGGTGTCGGCCTCGACAACGTCGACATCAAGGCGGCGACGACCGCCGGCGTGATGGTCGTCAACGCTCCGACGTCGAACATCATCTCGGCGGCCGAGCTGACCGTGGGCCACATCCTGTCGCTCGCGCGGCACATCCCGGCGGCGCACGCGTCGCTCGCGGCCGGCGCGTGGAAGCGGTCGTCCTACACCGGCGTCGAGCTCTACGAGAAGACGGTCGGCATCATCGGCCTCGGCCGCATCGGCGCGCTGATCACCCAGCGCCTGCAGGCGTTCGGCGTCTCGGTCATCGCGTACGACCCCTACGTCACCTCGGCGCGCGCCCAGCAGCTCGGTGTCGAGCTCGTCTCGCTCGAGGACCTGCTCCGCCGCGCGGACTTCACGACGATCCACATGCCGAAGACGCCCGAGACGGTCGGCATGATCTCCGACGACCAGTTCGCGCTGATGAAGCCGACCGCCTTCGTGGTCAACGTCGCGCGCGGTGGCCTGATCGACGAGGACGCGCTGCACCGTGCGCTCACCTCGAACACCATCGCCGGTGCCGGCCTCGACGTCTTCGTGTCGGAGCCGCCGAAGGACTCGCCGCTCGTGTCGCTCCCGAACGTCGTCGTGACCCCGCACCTCGGTGCCTCCACCGACGAAGCGCAGGAGAAGGCCGGCGTCGCGGTCGCGAAGTCGGTCCGGCTGGCCCTCGGCGGCGAACTCGTCCCGGACGCGGTCAACGTCGCCGGCGGTGTCATCGACCCCTACGTCCGCCCGGGCATCCCGCTCGTCGAGAAGCTCGGCCAGGTCTTCACGGCGATGGCGACCTCGCCGGTCACGAGCATCGACGTCGAGGTGCACGGCGAGCTCGCGGCGTACGACGTCAGCGTGCTCAAGCTCGCCGCGCTGAAGGGCGTCTTCACCGACGTCGTCAGCGACCAGGTCTCCTACGTCAACGCCCCGCTCATCGCGGAGCAGCGCGGTGTCACCGTCCGGCTCATCACGGACGCCGACAGCCCGGAGTACCGCAACCTCCTCACCATCCGCGGGGCACAGTCGGACGGCCCGGCGATCAGCGTCTCCGGCACGCTCACCGGCCCGAAGCAGGTGGAGAAGCTCGTCGAGATCAACGGCTACGACGTCGAGGTCGCGCTCGACAAGCACCACGTCGTGATGGCCTACACGGACCGTCCGGGCATCGTCGCGGTGTACGGCAAGGAGTTCGGCGAGGCGGGCATCAACATCGCCGCCATGCAGATCGCCCGCCAGTCGGCCGGTGGCGAAGCGCTCAGCGTGCTGACCGTCGACTCGCCGGTGCCGGACGACGTCCTCGAGCACGTCCGTTCCACGATCGACGCAGCCTCGCTGCGTGAGATCGACATCACGCTCTAGGAGACCCCCATGTCGCAGACGCTCAAGTTGGCGGTCATCCGTGGCGACGGCATCGGCCCCGAGGTCGTCGACGAAGCGCTGAAGGTCCTGCACGCGGTGGCCGACGGCGAGCTCGACGTGCAGGAGACCCCGTTCTCGCTGGGGGCCGAGCGCTTCCTGGCGACCGGCGACGTCCTCACCGAGGACGACATGGCCGCCCTGGCCGAGCACGACGCGATCCTGCTCGGCGCCGTCGGTGGTGACCCCCAGGACCCGCGGCTGGCTGGCGGGATCATCGAGCGCGGCCTGCTGCTGAAGCTCCGGTTCGCGTTCGACCACTACGTGAACCTGCGACCGACGAAGGTGCACGCCGCGGTCGGGTCGCCGCTGTCCGACCCGGGCGAGGTCGACTTCGTCGTCGTCCGTGAGGGCACCGAGGGCCCGTACGTCGGCAACGGCGGTGCGATCCGGGTCGACACCCCGCACGAGATCGCCACCGAGGTCTCGATCAACACCGCCCACGGTGTCGAGCGGGTCGTCCGGTACGCGTTCGACCTGGCGATGCGACGCCCCCGGAAGCACCTGACCCTCGTGCACAAGACCAACGTGCTGGTCCACGCCGGTTCGCTCTGGCAGCGCACGGTCGCCGCGGTCGCCGTCGAGTACCCGGACGTGACGGTCGACTACCAGCACGTCGACGCCGTGACGATCCACATGGTGCGCGAGCCGTCCCGCTTCGACGTCATCGTCACCGACAACCTGTTCGGCGACATCATCACCGACCTGGCCGGCGCGATCAGCGGCGGCATCGGTCTCGCGGCCTCGGGCAACCTGAACCCGGACGCCACCTTCCCCAGTATGTTCGAGCCGGTCCACGGGTCCGCGCCGGACATCGCCGGCCAGCAGCTGGCCGACCCGACCGCCGCGGTCCTCTCCGTCGCCCTGCTGCTCGACCACGTCGGTCGCGCGGACCTGGCGGCAGCGGTGACCCGGGCGGTGGAGGCCGACCTCGCCGGCCGGGGCACCACCCGACGGTCGACCGCCGAGATCGGCGACGCGATCGCCGCGGCCGCGGTCGCCGCACGCACCACCACGGCCTGACAGGAGTCACCCCGCATGAGCGACAGCACCACCGAGACCACCGACACCTTCGCCCTCGACTTCTCGACGACGCCGTCCCCGGAGCGCCGCGCAGCCGCCGAGCGCGAGGAGATCCTCGCCGACCCGGGCTTCGGCAAGCACTTCACCGACCACATGGCCTCGGTCGAGTGGACGATCGACGACGGCTGGCACGACGCGTCGGTCCACCCGTACGGGCCGCTCTCCCTCGACCCGAGCGCCAGTGTCCTGCACTACGCGCAGGAGATCTTCGAGGGCATGAAGGCGTACCGGCACGCCGACGGATCGATCTGGTCCTTCCGCCCGGACGCCAACGCCCGTCGGTTCGCCCGGTCGGCCCGCCGACTGGCGCTGCCGGAGCTGCCCGAGTCGGTGTTCGTCGAGTCGATCCGGCAGCTCGTCACCGCGGACCAGGACTGGGTGCCGTCCGCTCCGGAGACCAGCCTGTACCTCCGCCCCTTCATGATCGCGACCGAAGCCTTCCTCGGGGTCCGCGCCGCCCACGCCGTGCAGTACCACTGCATCGCGAGCCCGGCCGGGGCGTACTTCACCTCTGGGCCGAAGCCGGTGTCGATCTGGCTCTCGTCGCAGTACGCCCGGGCTGCCCGCGGCGGCACCGGTGCTGCGAAGACCGGCGGCAACTACGCGGCGTCCCTGCTCCCGCAGCAGGAGGCGTACGAGCACGGCTGCCAGCAGGTGATGTTCCTGGACTCCGAGAAGGGCGAGTACCTCGAGGAACTCGGCGGGATGAACGTCGTCCTGGTCCGCTCGGACGGCACGCTCGTGACCCCGGACTCGGACTCGATCCTCGAGGGCATCACGCGCGACTCGATCCTGCAGCTGGCGCTCGACAGGGGCCTCCGGGTGGAGCGTCGTGCGGTGTCCCTCGCCGAGTGGCGTGACGGGGTCGCCGACGGCACGATCACCGAGGCGTTCGCCTGTGGGACCGCCGCCGTGGTGACGCCGATCGCCGAACTGCGTGGTGACGGCTTCACGATCGGTTCGCCGACCACTGGTGCCGGCGAACTGACGATGTCCCTGCGCGAAGAGCTCACCGACATCCAGTACGGCCGCCGTCCCGACCCGCACGGGTGGATGGTCCGGCTCACGGACCCGACGCCGAGTGCTGAGTAGGGTCGACCCGTGAAGATCGCACGGTTCAGCACCGAGGGGGAGGACCCCCGTTACGGCATCCTCGACGAGCGCGCACTGGTGGTGCTCGCCGGAGACCCGATGTACCAGGGCTTCGAGACGACGGGGGAGCGGGTGTCCCTCAAGGACGCGAAGCTGCTCGCCCCGGTCATCCCGCGGTCGAAGGTCATCGGAGTCGGCCTCAACTACGCCGAGCACGTCTCGGAGATGGAAGAGCACACCGCGGACGACCCGGTGGTGTTCCTCAAGCCGAACACGTCGGTCATCGGACCGGAGGACCCGATCCGGCTGCCGGCGGACATCGGTCGGGTGGACCACGAGGGTGAGCTCGCCATCGTGATCGGCTCGCTCGCGAAGAACGTGGCGAAGGAGGACTTCGCCAGCGTGATCCTCGGCTACACGATCGCGAACGACGTGACCGCCCGTGACCTGCAGGCCCGCGACGGCCAGTGGGCGCGCGCGAAGGGGTTCGACACCTTCTGCCCGCTCGGTCCGGTCATCGAGACCGAGATCGACCCGTCGGACATCCGCATCGAGACCCGTGTCGACGGCGACCTCCGTCAGGCGGCCTCGACGAACGAGATGGTGCACGACATCCCGACACTCATCGAGTTCATCTCGTCGATCTGGACGCTGCTGCCCGGTGACGTGATCCTCACCGGTACCCCTGCCGGTGTCGGCGCGATCCGCGACGGCGAGGTGGTGGAGGTCACGGTCTCCGGCATCGGTTCGCTGCGCAACCCGGTGATCGCCCGCCACTGACCGGCGCGCTCAGCACCGTCGGCTCCCGACCTGGAGGCCCGGCACCCCTCGGGTGTCGGGCCTCCGTCCGTCCCGGGGCCGGTCCGGGGCTGGTCCGGGGCCGGTCCGGGGCCGGTCCCGGGGCCCGTCGCGGGAGGGGAGCGGACCTGCGGCCGAACAGCGACACGCCCGGGCGAGACACCCGGTTGGCAGGCCCTCGGACCGTGTGTAAAGTAATCACTCGTTGCCGCTGAGGCGGAACGGAACGGCCGAGACGGTCACCGGGTGCACAACTCGGGGGATGCAGTCCGGACGGGGTCCGCCTCCAGCAACCACCCCACCGATCAGATGTCGACTTCGTGTCGATCATCCGGTGGGTTCGAGAACGACAGCCTCTCTGGCGAGACACCGTTTCGGTGTTGAGTGGGGAGTGCGTCTGGTCCTTGAGAACTCAACAGCGTGCACATT
>NZ_JARUXD010000010.1:0-74216 GCF_030433875.1 Curtobacterium sp. PsM8
CCCCCCCCCCCCCCCCCCCCCCCCCCCCCCCCCCCCCCCCCCCCCCCCCCCCGGCGGCCCCCCCCGTTCCGGTGGTGGGGCTGCGGCTACTCGCCGGCGGTCAGGACCGCGGCGGCCGGGTCGAAGTCCTCCGGCAGCGGCGGGATCGCGTCGACGGACGACGTGATCTCGACGGCCGAGCCCGACTCGGCGGCGTCGCGGATGCCGAGCAGCACGTCCAGGACGTGCAGGGCCACGGCACCGGAGGCGCGTTCCGGTCGGTCCTCGGCGATCGCGCGGGCGAGCTCCACGACCCCGGTGCCACGGCCCCAGGTGGAACCGACGGCGGGCAGGGTCTCGGGCTCGTCCTGACCGTAGCGCCAGAGGGTCGACTCGCCCTCGAACGTGTTCGGGTCCGGCAGCGAGATGGTGCCGAGGGTGCCGTTGATCTCGACGAAGCCCATCCGCGGCAGCGCGTGCTGGAACGAGAACGTCGACTGGGCGGACTGCCCGCCGGCGAACTCGATGAGCGCTGCGTGGTGCGTCGGGACCTCGACCGGGAAGGTCTCGCCGGCACGGTCACCAGAGGCGATGGTGCGGCGGTCGAGCGACTTCGACGAGACGGCCTGCACGCGCGAAGCGGTGCCGAACGCGTGCACGAGCGTCGTCACGTAGTACGGGCCCATGTCGAACAGGGGGCCGGCGCCGGTGGCGAACAGGAAGTCCGGGTTCGGGTGCCACGCCTCGGGTCCGGGCACGTGGAACAGCGTCGTCGCGGTGAGCGGCTCGCCGATGTCCCCGCGCGCGATGGCCCGGAGCGCCGTCTGGATGCCCGCGCCGAGCACGGTGTCCGGAGCGGTCGCGACGCGGAGGCCCTTCGCCTGCGCCGACGCCAGCACGGCCGCGGCCGAGTCGTGGTCGGTCGCGATCGGCTTCTCGCTCCACACGTGCTTGCCGGCGTCGATGATCTGCTGGTCGACCTCGGCGTGCACGGCCGGGATCGTCAGGTTGATGACGATCTGCACGTCGTCACGGGCCAGGAGCTCGTCGACGCTGCCGGAACCGGCGACGCCGTACTTCTCGGCCTGGGCGGCGGCCCGGTCGAGCAGCACGTCGGCGACGAAGCGGACCTCGACGTCGGCGAACTGGGTCAGGTTCTCGAGGTACTGCGTGGAGATGTTCCCCGCGCCGATGATGCCGATGCCGGTGCGGCTCACTTGTCGTTGTCCTTCAGCCAGGTGAGGGACTCGGTGATGCCCTCGAAGACGTCGCCCTTGTACGCGTCGAACTCGACGACGCGGATGGCCTGCGGCGCCGCGGCGAGGATGCCCGCCACGTCGACGTCGCCCTGGCCGGCCGGGGTCTGGTTCTCGAAGGCACGCTGTAGGGCCTCGGGCACGATGAGGGCGCTCTCGGACGAGGGCAGTGCGGTGCGGATGTCACCGTCGACCTTGCCGTCCTTGACGTGGATGGCGACGACACGGTCGCCGAGGCCACGGAGCACGGCTGCGGCGTCAGCGCCACCGACGGTCGCCCAGAAGGTGTCGACCTCGAGGACGGTCTCCGGCGCGAGCTGCTCGACGAACAGGTCGTAGACCGTGCGGCCGTCGACCTTGTTCGTGAACTCCCACTGGTGGTTGTGGTACCCGAACTGCAGGCCACGGGACGCGGCCTCGGCGGTGAGGACGTTGACGCGCTCGGCGATCTTCGCGACGTCGTCCGCGGTCTGCCAGCGGTCGGTCGGGATGAACGGGTCGATGACGGTGTGGATGCCGAGGCGCTCCGCAGCGTCCCAGATCGGGGCGGTGTCGTCGGCGTCGATCACGGCGACGTGGCCGGAGGGGGCCTTCAGGCCGGTGGCCGCGAACGCACGCTCGAGGTCGGTGGCGCGCTCGACGAACGCGTAGGGCTCGACGTTCTCGTAGCCGATCTCGCGGACCCGGGCGATGGCCTGGTCGAGGTCTTCGGCGATCGCGTCGCGCAGTGAGTACAGCTGCACAGAGGTGGTGGGCATTGCAGAGGCTCCTTCGATCCTGACGTGGTGTGCGGCCGACGGAGACACTGCTCCACGGCGAGACGATCCGACGCTACCGTAGAAACCACCCGCTGTGTAGTTTTCATCCCCGTGTGACGTGATCCGTGCCTCCCGGACCGTCGTACGGTTGCCTGGTGACCGCCGCGACGACCCGTACCTTCCGCACGCCCGTCGGCCGGATCGTCGGCCACCGCGACGGCGGCGTGGTCCGCGCGCTCGGGATCCCGTACGCCCGCGCCGAGCGGTTCGGGCGACCGCAGCCGGTCCCGCCGTTCACGACCGACTTCGTCGCCGACACCCCCGCGCCGGTGCCGCCGCAGCCGGCGACGCCCGTGCTCGAGGAGCTCATCCACCCGATCGAGGCCGAGGTGTCCGAGGACTGCCAGGCCCTGTCGGTGACGGTGCCCGCGGACCTCGGCGAGGACGAACTGCTGCCCGTGATGGTGTGGATCCACGGCGGCTCGTACGTCGTCGGTGGCGGGGACATCCCGATCCACGACCCGCGGGCGCTCGCCGAGGAGCAGCGGGTCGTCGTCGTCGCGGTCACCTACCGACTGGGTGTGCTCGGCTTCCTCGGCGACGGGGAGCGGGTGCCGGCGAACCTCGGGCTGCTCGACCTGGTCGAGGCGGTGCGCTGGGTGCACGCCAACATCGCGGGGCTCGGCGGCGACCCCGAGCGCATCACCCTGTTCGGGCAGTCGGCCGGCGGCGACGCGATCGCGCACCTGATGGTCGCCGAGGGCACGGCCGGGCTGTTCCAGCGCGCCATCGTGCAGAGCGCCCCGCTCGGGCTGTCGCGTCGTCGGGCGCGGATGAACCGCGCGATGCTCCGCGCGGTCGGGACTGTCGCCCCGGACACCGCGTTGGACGACGTGCTCGCGCTGCAGGCGGCCGCCGAGAAGGTGGCACTGCCGTACGGGCTGCGCGGCGGGATGCCCTTCGGCACGCAGTACGGGCACGCACCGCTGCCCGCCGAACGCGACCTGCCGGACGCCTGGCGCCGTGCGGCCCCGCACGTGGAGGTGCTCATCGGGTCCGCCACCGACGAGGCCGCCCTCTACGTGCCGATGATCCCGGGCCTCCCGGCCGTCGCGCGCACCGGGATCGGCCGGGCGCTGCTCCGGTGGTGGCTCGTCCGCCCGCTCAGCGAGGTCATCTACGGCCGTGACGCCCGCGCCTTCGCCGCCCGACACCGTGCCGCCGGCGGTCGGGCCGTCGTCTACCGGCTGCACCGCGGGGTGACCGTCCGACCGACCGGGGCGGTGCACATGAGTGACGTGCCGCTGCTGCTCGGCGACCGCGCGGCGTGGGCCGGCAGCCGCTTCGTGCCGGAGCAGGACTGGGCGGCCGTCGAACGGCGCGGGCCGGGACACCGGGCGATCTGGGCCGAGTTCGCGCGGACCGGACGGGTCACCGCGGCCGACGACGAGACGCTGACGTTCGACCGGGGCTGACTGTCCACGCCCCTCGAACTGGCGGTCGCGCCACCCGGGCCCGGGCCGGATGATCGTCCTCATGCCCGCGCCCGATGCCGACCTCCGTCCCCGCATCGTCCAGGCGGCGATCGAGGCCTTCCGGCGCTCGGACTTCCACGCCGTCGGGCCCGCCGAGGTCGCGGCGCTCGCCGACCTCACGCCCGCAGACGTCACCGACGCCTACCCGGTGTGGGAACTGCTCGTCGTCGCCGTCATGAACCGCTGGAACAACGGCGACCGAGCATCCCTGTGGCCGATCGCCGAACAGCACGGCGCTGCCGCGTACCTCCGCGCCCGCCTGCAGTCCGGGCTTGCCGATCCGGGGCTCGTCCGCATCCGGATCGCCACGCTCAGTGCGGCCTCGGCGCCGTCGCACCCGGCCTCCGGGTGGTTCCGGAGCCAGTACGTCCACTCGTTCGAGGACATCACTCTCGCCCTCGTGCGGGACGTCGTCGCCGGTCGCGAGCCGCGCGGGACGTCGCCCCGGCACGCCGCCGAGCAGCTGGTCGCCCTCTACGAGGGGTTGCAGGTGCAGTCGCTGATGCGCGACGACAACGACCTGCTGTCGGGGTGGGACCGGGCCGTCGCCCGCATGCGCGCCGGGTGGGGTGCGGTCGCGCTCGTCTGAGTTCTGCGCGATCGGGTGCCCCACGATCAGGCTCGTCGCGCTACGGTCGAGGGTCGCCCGGCCACCGCGCACCTGACCCCTGATCTGGAGGACCCATGTCCGGCAGCACGTTCGGAGAACTGTTCCGCGTCACCAACTTCGGCGAGTCACACGGTCCTGCCATCGGGTGCGTGGTCGACGGATGCCCCCCGGGGATCCCCCTGACCGAAGCGGACATCCAGCACGACCTGGACCGGCGGCGCCCCGGGACGTCCCGGCACGTCACCCAGCGTCGGGAGCCCGACCGGGTCGAGATCCTGTCCGGGGTCTACGAGGGGCGGACGACGGGCACGCCGATCGCGCTGGTGATCCGGAACGAGGACCAGCGGAGCAAGGACTACGCGGACCTGCTCGACACCTTCCGGCCGGGCCACGCCGACTACACGTACTGGCGCAAGTACGGCCTGCGCGACCCTCGTGGCGGGGGTCGTTCGTCGGCCCGGTTGACGGCGCCGATGGTCGCGGCCGGTGCGATCGCCCGCCAGTGGCTCCGGAGCGAGTGCGACCTGCAGATCGTCGGGTGGATGAGCCAGCTCGACGACATCGTCGTGCCCTTCGTCGACGAGTCGCAGATCCCGCTGAACCCGTTCTTCGCCGCGGACGCCGCGGTCGTGCCGCAGCTCGAGCAGCGGATGGACGAGCTGCGCGCCGCCGGTGACTCGTGTGGTGCGCGGATCGACGTCGTCGCCCGGAACGTCCCGGCGGGTCTCGGCGAGCCGCTGTTCGGCAAGCTCGACGCCGACATCGCCAGCGCGATGATGAGCATCAACGCGGTCAAGGGCATCGAGATCGGTGCCGGGTTCGACAGCGTGAGCCAGCGCGGCAGCGAGCACGGCGACGAACTGACTCCGGACGGGTTCGCGAGCAACAACGCGGGTGGGGTCCTCGGTGGGATCTCGACCGGTCAGGAGCTGCGGGTCTCGATCGCGATCAAGCCGACGAGCTCGATCCGGACCCCGCGCCGTTCGATCGACCGCGACGGAACACCGACCGTCGTGGAGACCAAGGGCCGGCACGACCCGTGCGTCGGGATCCGGGCCACGCCGGTCGTCGAGGCGATGCTGGCGCTCGTGCTGATGGACCACATGCTGCTCCACCGGGCGTACGACGGGGCGGTGTCGTTGCCGGTCCCGCCGATCGAGGGCCCGGTCTGGCCGAGCGCATGACGACCCGATGACGACGACGACGCCCGGGACGGTGCGGAGCTGGAACGGCGAGGAGGGGTGGGGAGTCGTCGACCTGGACCCGGACGCCGGAGGTGATCCGGGCCTCCCGGCAGTGGTGCGTGACGTCTGGGTGCACTTCAGCGCGGTCGTCGGGCGCGACTTCGGGTACCTGGTACCGGGCGAGCGGGTGTCCGTGGCGTGGGACGAGGTCCCGGACTCGCCGCACGGGAGGCAGGCGAGCGCGGTCGTGGCGACCGACGGCGGATCGGGTGGCGGGCCGATCGAGGCGTCCGACCCCGGCGCGATGACCAGCATCCTGACGATCAAGTGGGACGACGGCTCGACGAGCTGACCGGCGGTCCGACCGGTTGTCCTCGGACACGTCGTCCTGGTCCCAGGTTGGTCACGACTGCCCGCACCGGTGTCGCCACCGGGATCCGATCTGCGAACATCCCAGCATGAGGGGTACTCGTGTCACCGCCGTCGGCATCGCTTCCGCTGCGATCGTGTTCCTGGCCACCGGTTGCGCGGTCGCCGCAGCCTCGCCCGGTGCCGAGCAGCCGACACCGTCGCCGTCCGTGACGCACCTGCAGGCACGGACGCAGGCGACGCCGACGCCGACGCCGACGCCGACCGCGGACGCGGCTGAGGCGTCCCCGGCGCTCTCGGGTGTGATCGCGACGGGGACGTTGGCCTCGTCGGACGGGAGCACGTCGGGGACGATCGTCCTCACCGCCGCCGACGGCGTGGTGACCGCGACCATCGACGACTTCCACTCCACCGCGACCGGTCAGCTCGACCTCGACCTGACGCCGTACGCCACGACGGCCACCTGCCCGAGCGACTCGTGGCGGTTCGTCATGAACGGCGTCGACACCGAGCCCCACACCTGGTCCCTCCCGATCAGCATCGAGGGTGGTCCCTTCGAGGTCGACCCGTCCTACCTCCGCGGCGCCGTCGTCCACGTCGACTCGGCGACCGGCACCGCCGGACCCGACGGGTGCATCACCCCCGTCCTCGCGGCGGCACCGCTGACCTGGGACGTGCCGGACACCCACGCGGGTCTCGTCGTGGCCGACCACGGCACCCGCGCCGACGCGACCGGGACGACGACCTCGACGAACGGTGTGCCGTCGACCTACACCGTCGCTCCGGGCGACACGTTCCCGGCGATCCGGCAACGCTTCGCCCTGACCAAGGACGACTTCGAGTACCTCAACCCGTTCACCGCGGACGCCTCGGATGGAGCACTGCGGTACGGCACCGTGTACAACCTGTCGCCGGCGGACCGGGGCGTGCCGCCGGCGTGACGGGCAGCATCCTCACGATCAGGTGCGACGACGGCTCCGCGAGCTGACCGTGCCGCTGCCATACTGACCCCATGACGACGGCGCAGCCCGTCATCGGGCGTGAGCGGGAGACCGCCGCCCTCCGACATGCCGTCGGTCACGTCACCGACGGCGGTGCCGCGTTCGTGGTCGACGGGGAAGCCGGGATCGGCAAGTCGTCCCTCGTCGCCGACCTGGTCGAGTACGCGGACGGTCGAGGTCTCCGGGTCCTGACGACGACCGGCACCCTGGCCGAGTCCAGCGAGCCCTACGCCGCGCTCCACCTGCTCCTGTACCCCCTGCGGGCGGGCATCCCGGACCTGCCGCAGCCGCAGCGACGGGCGCTCGACGTCGCCTTCGGGGTCACGTCCGGGGTGCAGCCCTCGCCGCTCCTCGCCGGACTGGCGGCGCTGACCCTGCTCTCCGACGCCGCCGCGGCACGTCCGCTCCTGGTCGTCGTCGAGGACCTGCACTGGATGGACGTGCCGTCGCGGTGGGCACTCCGGATGATCGCCCGCCGGGTCGGCGAGGACCCGATGGTCATCGTCATGACGACGCGGGACTCGGACGCGGCCGAGGACCCGGGCGTCCGACGGCTGCACCTCGCGCCGCTGGACGCGCCGGCCGCCGACCTGCTGCTCGACGGCGTCCCCGGAGCGCCGCGGGGGCAGGCTCGGCGAGACCTCGTGCTCCGCGCCGAGGGCAACCCGCTGGCGCTGCGCGAACTGGGCCGGTCGGCGTCGGAGGAGCACGCTCGCGACCGTCCGGTGGTGGGCCGGGTGGAGCAGGAGTTCGCCGGTCGCTTCGCCGGACTCGAGCAGTCGGTCCGCTTGGCGGTCCTCGCCGTGGCACTGTCCGGCAGCACGGGTGCGGAGGAGGCGGCACGGGTGGCTGCCCGGGCGTTCGGGAGGTTCCCACCGCCGACGTGGACTGAGCAGGCGTCGGCGTCGTCGCTCCTGGTCTGGGAGGCCCCGCGCGCGATCCGGTTCCGGCACCCCCTCGTCCAGTCGGCGGTCCTCGCCGCTGCGTCGCCGACCGAGCGCACCGCGGTCCTGCGGTCGCTCGTCACCGAACACGAGGACGATCCGACCCGGACGGTCTGGTGGCGTGCCGAGCTCACGACCGGACACGACGACGCCCTGGCCGAGGAGATCGCCGCACTCGGCGCGGGACGGACGGCGATGTCCGATCCGCTCGTCGCGAGCCGCGCCTACGAGCGAGCCGCCGAACTGACGTCGGACGTCGTCCGACGCGTCGAGCGACGCATCACCGCGGCGGAACTCGCCGGGCTGTCCGGCCGGATCGCCGACGCGGCGCTCCTGGTGCAGCGAGCCCGCGACGAGGCGCCGGACCGGTTGCTCGCGGCGCGTGCGGCCTGGCTCGCCGAGATCCTGCCCACCGGCCGGACGGGGCTCGCCGTCGGCGACCTCGGACCGGCACTCCACGCGGTCTCCGAGATGCAGGCGGCCGGCGGCGTCGAGGACGCCACCACCGCCCTGCTGCACCTCGCCGCGATCGCCTGGGACCACACCGCCGAGCCCGACCCAGGGGACCCGATGCTCGTCGTGGTCGAGGCACTCGCGCTGCCCGACGACGACCCGCGGGCGATCCTCCTGGCCGCGCGGACGGAACCGGTGGTCCGCGGCGACCACGTCATGGAACGCGCGCTCGCAGCGGCTCCGACGGCCGAGGACGAGGAGTCGGCGTGGCTCCTCGGCTACGCGCTCAACCTCGTCGGCGAGGTCGAGACCGCCCGGGTGCTGCTCGACCGGGCCCTCGCGAGCATGCGGGCTCGTGGTGAGTTGCGGACGTTCCCGCAGGCACTGATGGGCACCTCGATGACCACGTACCTGGCCGGGGACGTCGCGAAGGCCCGGTCCCTCGCGGAGCAGGCCGAGTCGCTCGGCCGTGACCTCGGTGACGCCGGTTTCTCGGCGGCGGCTCGTTGTGCGCTCGCCTGGTTCGACGCCCTCGAAGGGGTGATGCCCGACGCCGAGCAGATCGCTGGCGGGACCCAGGCGGGTGCGCAGGTCCTCCGGTCCGGGGCGATGCGTGCGACGCTGCGTGGGGCTGCGGGGCTGGTCGACCTGCTCGCGGGCCGTGCGTCGGAGGCCCTCGAGCGCCTCCGTGGCCTGTCCGACCCGGCTCACGACGGGTACCACCCGTGGTTCGGCGTCGCGACCTCGCACGACTTCGTCGACGCCGCGCTGGAGTCGGGCCGACGCGGCGACGTCGAGCAGCGGCTGGCGGACCTCGAGCAGCTCCACGCGCGCTGGCACGCACCGATCGTCCGGACCGCCGTCGACTACACCCGGCTCGCGCTGGTCCCTGACGACGAGCTCGAGTCGGCGTGGGTGACACTGCAGCACGAGCGCTGGGCGATGCCGTACGTGCAGGCGCGTGCGCTCCTCCGACTGGGCCGCCGACTGCGCCGAGCGCGCCGGACGACGCTCGCCCGGGCGGTGCTGCACGCGGCCCTCGACCTGTTCGCGGCGATGCCGGCACCGACGTGGGAGGAACGGACGCGCGACGCCCTCCGTGCCGCCGGCGAGCGGTTGCCGGCCGCCGGCGCACGCGACGTCGAAATGCTGACCCCGCAGGAGCTCCGCGTCTGCACCCTCGCGTCGCGCGGGATGAGCAACCGGGCCATCGGTGAGCACCTGTTCGTCTCACCCCGGACGGTCGGCGCGCACCTGTACGCGGCGTTCCAGAAGCTCGGGATCTCGACCCGCCAGCAGTTGCCCGGTGTGCTGCCGACCGAGGCCGAGGCCGAGGCCGACGGCGACGCCGTGGACCGGGCAACTCGCCCCTAGGTCATCCGGCGGCGGATCTCGGTCATCGTGACCGATGTGCACCGGTCGTGCCCGCTCGTACCTTCTGAGCGGAACCCCACGGTCACCACCGACGCCGGGCCGCGCCACGGGCTGCGGACCGGGAAGGAGCGAACGCACCATGTCCGGAGCCCCCACCATCGTCCTGGTCCACGGCGCCTTCGCCGACGCCGCCAGCTGGGCACCCGTCACGAAGCTCCTGCTCGAGCAGGGCCACCGGGTCCTCGTCCCGCCGGTCTCCAACCGCAGCCTGTCCGCCGACGCGGCGTACATCCGGTCCGTCGTCGAGCAGGTCGACGGGCCGGTCCTGCTCGCCGGACACTCCTACGGAGGCGCGGTGGTCACGGTCGCCGGTGCCGCCGAGAACGTCGTCGGGCTGGTGTTCGTCGCCGCGTACGCACTCGAGGAGGGCGAGAGCCTCGGCGAGCTGCAGGGCGGCTTCCCGGACAGCGACCTCGCCGCCGCCCTCGTGTACGCGCCGTACCCGGTGGACGGCGCCGAGCCCGGCACGGACGTCTCGGTGGCGATCGAGGCCTTCCCCGCCGTCTTCGCGGGCGGCCTCGACCGGGAGACGGCGGAGGTGCTGGCGGTCTCGCAACGCCCGCTGTCCGCGGTCGCGTTCGGTGAGCCCGCGGCCGTCGCCGCGTGGAGGAGCCGCCCGTCGTGGGGGATCGTCTCCAGCGCCGACCACACCATCAACCCCGACGTCGAGCGGTTCGGGTACCAGCGCGCCGGGGTCCGCCGGGTGGTCGAGCTCGACGCCCCGCACCTGGTGATGCAGACCCACCCCGCCGAGGTGGCCGCCGTCATCACCGACGCCGTCGCCGAGCTGGCCTGACCCCACACCGACCCACCCAGCACACCGCACGACCACCACACCGCACGACCACCACAGGAGGGCACCACACATGGGCTACATCACCACCGACGACGGGGCAGAGATCTACTTCAAGGACTGGGGGAACCCCGACGCGCAGCCGATCGTGTTCCACCACGGCTGGCCGCTGTCCTCGGACGACTGGGACGCGCAGATGCTGTACTTCCTGGCCGAGGGGTACCGCGTCGTCGCGAGCGACCGGCGTGGCCACGGGCGGTCGTCGCAGATCGGCACCGGCCACGACATGGACCACTACGCCAGCGACGTGTCCGCCGTCGTCGAGCACCTCGACCTGCACGACGCGGTCCACATCGGTCACTCCACCGGTGGCGGCCAGGTCGCCCGGTACGTCGCCCGGTACGGCCAGCCGCAGGGTCGGGTCGCGAAGGCCGTCCTGGTGTCCGCCGTGCCGCCGCTGATGCTCAAGACGGAGTCCAACCCGGAGGGCACCGACCTCTCGGTCTTCGACGGGTTCCGTGCCGCGCTGACGGCGAACCGCGCCGAGTTCTTCCAGGCCGTCGCCTCGGGCCCGTTCTACGGCTTCAACCGGCCCGGCGTGACGACGTCCGAACCGGTGGTCGCCAACTGGTGGCGCCAGGGCATGACGGGCAGTGCGGTCGCCCACCTGGAGGGCATCAAGGCGTTCTCGGAGACCGACCAGACCGAGGACCTGCGGGCGATCACCGTGCCGGTGCTGGTCCTGCAGGGCGACGACGACCAGGTCGTCCCGTACCGGGCCGCCGCCCTGAAGCAGGCCGAGCTCCTCAGTGACGCGACCCTCACGATCTACGAGGGGTACCCGCACGGGATGCTGACCACTCACGCGGACGTCATCAACCCGGACATCCTCGCGTTCATCCGCAGCTGACGTCGCTGCACCGACGTCGCCGACGCTGCGTCCGCAGCGGACCGGACGGGAGGCGCGGTGCCGGTGGGCCGACCAGGTCACCGGCACCACGCCTCCCGTCCGTCACCTCGTCACTGACGCATCCCCACGCTCGTCGACGTGGCAGGGTGGCGTCATGCCGGAGTGGAGGAACGCGAGCGGAGCACCGGTGTGGGGCGCACCGCCGGCCGCACCACCGCGTCGTCGCGGCTCGGCCTGGGCCGTCGCGGGGATCGTCGTCGCCTCCGTGGGGTTCGCGGCCTCGTTCATCGGCGCGGTGCTGGGATTGGCCTCGTTGCTCGGCAGCGGGCTGATCTACGCCGCCAGCCAGGGCGAAGCCGGCCACGGCGGCCTGTTCCGCGAGGTCACCCGGATCGGTGACGTCTTCGTCGTGATCCCGCTGGCACTGGTCGCCGTGGTGTGCACGGTCGTCGCCTGGCGACGCACGCGTGGACCGGACCGGTCACGGGTGACGACCGTCGTCGCGACCGTCCTGGCCTCGTGCCTCCTGCTGCTGTCGCTGGTCACCGCACTGTTCGTCGTCTGACCGCCGGCATCACTGCAGTTCGCTGACCAGCCGCTCGCTCGCCGCCCACGAACGCTCGGCGTTCGCGGTGCTGATCGACGCGGGCAGCGGCACCGTCCGCCCACGGTCGTCGACCATGCCCCCTGCCGGGCCGAGGTCGGCGGTCCGGGACGCCAGGTGCTCCGCGACCGGGCAGGTGGAGCGGGCGAACCGGTTCGCGAGACTGCCGAGCAGTCGCAGGGGCAGCGCCTGTCGGCCGAGCAGGTCGGACCGGATCAGGCCGGGGTGGAAGACCACGGCGCTGATGCCGGGTTCCGTCTCGGCGAGGTGCCGCGACAGGAGCAGTTTCCAGGCGACCGCCTGCGTCAGGACCCGGACCCCGGAGGCGTTCGCGTCCACACCGTCGACCGCGACGTCCCCGAGGCGCCGGACCAGGGCCGGTGCCACGCCGACCGTGAGGACGCGGGCCTCCGGTGCCTGGCGGAGGAGCGGCAACGCGGCACGGGTCAGCAGGTGGTGCGTCAGGGCGTTGGTCGCGAAGCTGCGGGGGATGCCCGGCTGGAGGTCACCGCGTTCCCCGACGGACCCGGTGGCGTTCACGAGCACGTCCAGGCTGCCGACCGTGCTCCCGAGGCCGTCGACCAGGCGGGTCACCGAGGCCGGGGAGGTGAGGTCGGCGACGCGCGACTCGACGTCGACCTCGGCGCCGGGGGTCGCCTGCTGGACGGCACGGACGGCGTCGCGGCCGCGGCCGGCGTCCCGCGAGAGCAGCACCGTCCGGGCCCCGAGGCGAGCGAGCCCCTTCGCGACGGCGAGGCCCACGCCGGACGAGCCGCCGGAGACGAGGACGGTCGTGCCCTCGATGCGATGCGTTTCCATGACGACCTCCGGATCGATGACACTGCGTGTCGTCAACCTAGCACCGTGGCTCGTGGCTCGTGGCTCGTGGCTTGTGGCTCGTGGCTCGTGGCTCGCGTCTCGGAGGACCGGCCGGGCGGGTCGCCAGGACGGGAGGCCCGGCGCGGCGCTCCGGCATCGGCCCGGTCCCTGGGATGGTCGGGTCATGGAGTACACCGACTACGACACCCGGCTGGCGTCCTACGCCGTCGTCACCGACGGGGACCGGGTGCTGCTCGCCCGGTTGAGCTGGCCGGACGCCGGGCTCTGGACGTTGCCGGGCGGCGGGGTCGAGCTCGACGAGACCGTCGAGGAGGGCGCCGTCCGCGAGGTGCTCGAGGAGACCGGGTACGACGTGGTCGTCGAGGAGCTGCTCGGGGTGCGCTCCCACGTGGTCCCGCCCGAGCGTCGGAAGACCCGGAACGGCCGACCGATGAAGGCCGTGCAGGTGGTGCACCGGGCCCGGGTCGTCGGGGGCTCGCTGCGCCACGAGGCCGAGGGGACGACGGACCAGGCGGCCTGGGTGCCGATCGCCGAACTCGGGGCGCACCGCCACGGGTTGCTCGTGGCGCAGGCCCTGCGGTGGGCGGGCGTCACGACGGAGTGAGCCGCGCCTCCCGTCCGGTCGGTCAGTGCCCGGCGACGAACGGGTCGAGCACGGCCCAGGTCGCCTCGGGCGCCTCGAGGTGCGGCAGGTGTCCGGCGGCGGCGACCTCGGCGAAGACGGCACCGGGGACGGCCGTGGCGACCGCACGGCCGTAGGTGGGGGTGACGACGCGGTCGCTGGCGCCCCAGACGACGAGGGTCGGCACGGACACCGCCGACAGGCGTCCGAGCAGGGTCGGGTCGCTCATCGCCCGGCCGGCGAGCACGGCCATCGTCTGCCCGTTCGCCTGCAGGACCGCGCGCTGCTCCTCGGTCACGAGCGCCGGGTCCTGGTAGCCGCGCTCGGGGTCGTGCCAGGCGACCTCCGCGAGTCCGCGGGCGTCGAGCGCGAAGAAGTCCGCGATCGGTTCCCCGTCGACGACGACCCCGACGGTGTCGATGACGACCACGCTGCCGAGGACCCCGGCGTACCGCTCGTCCGCTGCGGCCTGGACGGCCATCTCGAGGGCGGTCCACCCGCCGATCGAGGACCCGACCACCAGCACGTCGCGCTCGCCGTGGTCGAGGAGCCGGGTCAGGTAGGCCGACGCAAGGTCGCCGATCGACGCGATCGACTCCGGTCGCGCGGTGCCGTCCCAGCCCGGGTGCGTCGGGGCGTGGACGTGTCGGGTGGCGGCGAGGTGCCCGACGATCGGGGCGACCGTCCGGGGTCCACCGCCACCGTGCAGCACGAGGGCGGTCGGTGCGGCGGGGTCGCCGGCGCGGAGGACGGGCAGGTCGTCGGGGAGGGTGTTCGGCATGGTCGAGACTCCTGAATCAACATGTTGATCTAAATGTGTTGATACCGTAGCACCATGACGACGGACCTCGAACGGCTCGGCCAGGCGGTCAAGCGCGCGCAGTACCGGAACCACCGCACGATGGACCTCGCCCTGCAGGACGTCGGGGTGAGCCTGGTGCAGTGGGACGCCCTCCGTGCCGTCGACCGGATGCCGGGGGCGTCCGGTCACGACCTGGCCGTCGCCACCTTCCAGAGCGACCAGGCGTTCGGCACGCTGGCGTCCCGACTCGTCGAGCGCGGGCTCATCGAACGGTCGGCGGGACGCGGGCGTCGGCTCGTGCACACCCTCACCCCGACCGGGCGCGAAGCACTCGACGACGGACACCGGGTGGCCGCCCGGGTGCTCGACGAGCTGTTCGCCCCGCTCGACGAACCGGGCCGCGCGGCACTGATGGCCGCGCTGACCACCCTCACCGCGGGGGAGTGACGACCTCGGTCGGCTGCGGGTCGTAGCGGACCGCGAGCACCGTGACGTCGTCGGCGTGGTGGCCCGCCCGGCCGAGCTCCTCCAGGCGGGACACCAGGCGTTCCGGGTCCGGCTCGGTCAGGGTGAACGCCTCGAACCGGTCCAGCGCGTCGAGCCCGTCGCCGAAGAGGTCGAGGACACCGTCACTGACCACGAGGACCACGTCGCCAGCGTCGAGCACCGTCTCGTGCGTGGTCCAGCTCGTCCCGACGCCGATCGGGGTGTCCGTGCCCCGCAGCCACTCGTGGCCCCCGCCCGCTCGGAGCACCAGCGCCAGGCCGTGCCCGGCGTCGACCCACCGGGCGACCCCGCGGACGTCGAGGTGCATGTGGAAGCACGTGGTGAACTGCTCGGTCGCCGGCGCGTCCAGACCGACGTCCAGGCCGGTCGCCGTGCGGCTCACCGCTTCGTCCGGCGCCCCCTCGCGCACCGACGAGCGGAGGACCGACCGCACCACCGCGGCGATCATGCCGGCACCGACGCCCTTGCCCATCACGTCGCCGAGGGTGAAGGCCGCGCCCGCGGTGGTCGGGAACCAGTCGTAGAAGTCGCCGCCGACCGAGCGCGTCGGCAGGCACACGGCCCGGACGGTGAACGCCGCGGGCAGGTCCGCCGTCGACACGGGCAGCAGGGACCGCTGGACCAGCGCCGCCTGGGAGATCTCCGCCTCGGCCTGCCGTCGGAGCTCCTGCACCGTCTGCAGGCGGACGGACCCCTGACGGGCGAGCTCGTTGGTGACCCCGGCGACGGCGGTGAAGACCACGAGCACGACGACGAGCCGCACGACCTCGCTCGCGCCCAGGTCGGCGTGCCCGAGGAGCACCGGCACCAGGAAGGTCGCGGCGGTCCCGACCAGGGGGAAGAGGACGTTCTGCCGGCCGGGTCGGGCGGCGATCCAGATCACCGGCAGCAGGACCGCGGCGAGGAACGGGGACCGCGCGTCACCCGTGCCGTACCGCAGCAGGCCGATCGCGACGAAGTCGAGCGCCGGCACCAGGAGCTCGAAGCGCATCAGCGTCGGTCGGGCCGCGAGCAGTCCGGCGAACGCCAGCCCGACGACCGCCAGGGCCGTCCCGGTCCACATGCTCGTCGCGTTGGTCACCGTCAGCCAGGGCAGCAGCACGCTGCACACCGCGGCGATCACGGACACCACGACGATGACCGCCTGGTTGACCACCGGGTTCGCTCTCGCCCCGGTCCGCCCGGAGGCGGCGTCCGCTCGGTCGACCGCGGTGTCCGGGACGACGGTCCGACCGGTTGGCGTCTTCGTCATCAGGAGCTGACGCTACCGGCAGCAGGGGCCCGTGGGAACGCGCCCGTTCGTGGGGCAGACGGCTGGTCCGGGCGGCGTGCCACGGGCCTCCCGGCTCGTCGCCGACGGGTCACGAGTCGGTCTCGTACCGGTCTCGATCCCGCATCGAGCCGGCGACGGCGCCGGCCGGTCCGCCAGGATCGTCCGCATGGGGAACCACCGATCCGTCCGGACGTCCGTCGTCGCCGCCACCGTCGCACTGCTCGCGACGACCGCCCTCGCCGGGTGCTCCGCCGACGACGGAGCCGGCGCGGCGCCGAGCACGTCGCGCACACCCTCCGCCGCCGCGGCGGCCGTGGACCCGGAGCAGGCGACCCCGGAGCCCATGGACATGGACATGGACGACAGCGCTGCCGCGACCTGCGGCCAGGTCAGCGCGCTCGAGACCGTCGCGCACAACGCGCGCGACGGCCTGTCCCGCGGAGCGCTCACCCAGGCGCAGTTCGACGCGCTGGCGGCGTCGGTGCGGTTCGGGTTCGAGCACCTCACCAGCACGGACGTGAAGGTGTCGCCCGCGCTGGACTCGGCGCAGCGGTACCTCGAGGAGCATCCGGGGCCGACGATCGACGACACGACGGCGGACTGGGACCTCCGGGTCCGGACGATCAGGACCGCCTGCACCGAGTCCGGCTCCAACATCGTCGTGTCGGCGCAGTACGGCGGCTGACCGGCGTCAGCCACGGCGGCTGAGCGGTGTCAGCGCGGCGTCAGCCCTTCCACACCGAGACGGCGCCCGCGTGCCCGATCACCACGACCTCGATCAGCGAGACCACGCCGACGACGACGAGCAGGACCGGGCCGACGACCGCGACCGCGCGGACCGCACCACGGTTCGTGATGCGCTCGGTGCCGAAGCGGTGCCACCCCCACCACAGCACGAGCAGCGCGAAGACCGCGATCGACCACGGCAGCAGGCCGTCGGCGAGTTCGGTGTGCCGCTCGAGCAGTGCGGTCTCCTTCTCGCGTGACTCCAACCACTCACCCGACGACGTCGCGAGCGGCACGGAGACCAACGCCACCAGACCGATCAGCGGTGCGCCGACCGCCAGCCACCGTCGAGCGGCCGGCCAGACCGCGACGGCGATCGCGACCAGCGCGGCCACGGGGACCGCGACCGAGGTCAGGTGGACCAGGAGGGGGTGGAGCGGGAGTCCGCCGAGTTGCCAGTCCATGTCGGACCTTCCGTGCCGGGGCGACCAGGGTGGCCGCGCCGTTCCAGGCAACCGGAGCCCGCCGCTGGTGGACTGCGCGCTGGCGGGTCGGTTCGTTCGAGACCACACACGAACAACCGTCCGCGCTCGGGTGGGTGCGGTCCGGGCTGCCGCTGCCGCATGATGGTGCTGCGGGCGACCGTGCGCGGTCGACGGTGCGCGGCCGACCGGGCGGAAGGGATCCACGTGGCGAACATCCTGGTGGTCGAGGACGACCCGGAGATGGGTGCCCTCGTGGCACAGGGCCTCGGCGGCGAAGGGCACGTCGTCACGGTGGTGACCGACGGCATCGCCGCGCTGACCGCCGCACGCGCCGAACCGTTCGACGCCGCGGCCATCGACGTGATGCTGCCCGAGATGTCGGGCTTCGAGATCTGCCGGCGGCTCCGCGAGATGGGACAGGACCTGCCGGTGATCCTCGTCACCGCCCGGGACGCCGTCGACGACCGGGTCTTCGGACTCGACGCCGGCGCGGACGACTACCTCACCAAGCCCTTCGCGATCGCCGAGCTCAACGCCCGCATCCGTGCCCACCTGCGTCGCCGTGCCGCCGGGGCCATGGTCCTCGAGGCCGCCGACGTCCGGCTCGACGTCGTCACCGTCCGGGCCAGCGTCCGTGGCCGGGACCTGCCGTTGAGCGTCAAGGAGTTCTCGCTCCTCCGGTACCTCATCCAGGGCTCGCCCGAGGCCCGCAGCCGCCGCGAGGTGCTCGACGAGGTCTGGGGGAGCGCCGACCACTTCGACCCCACGATCGTCGACCAGTACGTCAGCTACGTCCGCAAGAAGCTGCTCGCGGCCGGTGCCGGGGTGCGCATCAGGACCGTCCGCGGTGTCGGGTACGCGCTCGAGCTCGGGACCGCCGGGTGAGACTGCTGCGCCGGCTGTCGGTCCGGGCACGGATCACGCTGGGCAGCCTGCTGGTCGGCGCGGTCATCCTCGCCGGCGCCGCGGTCGCGCTGCACCTGCAGATCGCACACGCCACGCTGGAGACGGACCGGTCGCTCGCCGCCGCCGACGCCGCACCCTTCGTCTCCGACCTGCGCGGGAACCCCGGGGAAGCGCCGGACCGGCCGGCCGCGGGGGTCCTCGTCGGGATCCGCTCGGCGGACGGCGACTGGGTCGTGGACGCCCTGCCCCGCGCGGTCAGTCGCGCCCTGCCGACGACGGTGCCGGGCGACGAGGTCACGCTGCGCCTCCGCACCCCGCGCGGCCCGGTCACCGTCGTCGGCGTCCCGGTCCGGAGCGCCGATCGGACCTCCGTGGTCTGGGCGGCGCGGGACGGCCGCGCCGGGCACGAGACGCTCGAGCGCATCGACCGGTCGCTCGTCGGCGGCACGTTCCTGGCGCTGACCGCGTTCGGCCTCGCCGCGTGGCTGCTGTCGACGATCGCGCTCCGCCCGGTGTCACGGATGCGTCGGGCAGCGGAGGACCTCAGCGTCGGGCGGACCGCGGGGCACCTGCCGGTCGGGCCGTCGGACGACGAGCTGGCGGACCTCGCCCGGACGCTGAACACCTTCATCGACCGGCAACGCGAGAACACCGAGCGCGAGCGGCGCATCGTGTCGGACGCCAGCCACGAACTCCGCACCCCGCTCGCCGCCCTGACCGCGCGCCTCGAGCTCGCCCACCGGTCCGCCGGCGACGCCGTGGCGCTCGAGGGTGCGCTGACGGCGGCCGAGGCGGACGTGGCGCGGTTGACGTCACTCGCGCAGACCCTCCTGGAGCTCAGTCGGCTCGACGAAGCGACCGACACCGGCCGTGCACCCGCCGTGACCACGACGGCCGAGGCGCTCGTGACCGAGGTCATGCAGGGCGTCGACCGGGCGCGGATGACCGCCGGTGCCGGTGCCGGTGGCGGTGCGCGGGACGGCGTGGGTGCCGCGCCGGTCGACGTCGACTTCACGGTCGACCTCCTCGACCCGACCGTCGGGTACGGCATCGACTCCGCCGCGTTCGGGCGCATCGTCGACAACCTGGTGACGAACGCCCTCGCGCACGGCACCGCGGCGACCGCCGTCACGATCGAGCTGGCGCAGACGCCGGACCGGGCGCTGCGCCTGGTGGTCGAGGACGACGGTCCCGGTGTCCCCGAGACGTTCCTGCCGGTCGCCTTCGAGCGCTTCGCCCGTGCGGACACCGCCCGCCGAGCCGGAACCGGCGGGGCGGGTGGCGCCGGCCTCGGCCTCGCGCTGGTGCGCGGGCTGGCCGGGCAGGCCGGCGGGACGGCCACGCTGACGAACCGCCGGACGGGAGGCGCGTCCGCCGCCGTCGTGGTCCCGCCGGCCTGACCAAGTGGTGAGTCCACCCCCGATCACTCGAGATCTCGAGCGATCCCCAGTGCTCGTTCCGGGCAGATCGAGAGGGGCGGTGCCGATGCTGAACGGCACCTGATCACACGCTGGAGAGGAACGAGCCGATGATCGACACCGCTCGCCCCGCACCGAGGACCGCCCCGGTCCCACGGTCATCGCACCCATCGACACCGCACCCGCAGGCCGTCGTCGAGCCGTGGGACGTCGCCGCACGTCGCCGCCGCCGCTCCGGACGCCGCCGCCTGGCGATGGCGGACCTGCTCGTGGTGGCGACCTGGGCCTCCGCCGCGGTGGCCGTCGCCCTGTGGCTCGTGTCACCGGGCTCCCACACCGTCACCGGCGTCAGCGGCGTCCTGACCGACGCCGGGATCGTCGCCGGCCTCGTCGCGACCGACCTGGTCCTCGTGATGCTCGTCCTGGCCGCCCGCGTCCCGCTGCTCGACCGCGTCGTCGGCCAGGACCGAGCAATCGCGGTGCACCGCTCCCTCGGCAAGCCGGTCCTCTTCCTGCTACTCGGACACGGGGCGCTGCTCACCCTCGGGTACGCGGCGGCGGACGGGTCCGGTCCGGTCGCCGAGACGATCGCGCTGTTCTCGAGCCCGGACATGCCGCTGGCGTACCTGGGCCTCGGGCTGTTCGTGCTCGTGGTCGTCAGCTCGCTCGTCGCCGTCCGTCGACGCCTGCCGTACGAGGTGTGGCACGGCATCCACCTGCTCAGCTACGCCGCCGTCCTGGTCGCCCTGCCCCACATGCTCAGTGCCGGCAGCGTCCTGGCCCACGGCTCCTGGCAGCGGGCGTACTGGATCGCGCTGTACGTCCTGTCCCTCGGGCTCATCGCGGTCCACCGCTTCGTCGTCCCGGTCGTCGTGAGCCTGCGGCACCGGATCCGCGTCGTCGGCGTCGAACCCATCGCCCCCGGGGTGGTCTCGATCCACCTCGCCGGACGGGACCTGGACCGGCTCGGCGCCCGCGGCGGGCAGTACGGCGTGTGGCGGTTCTGGACCGGCACCACGTGGTGGCACGCCCACCCGGTGTCGTTCTCGGCGGTCCCCACCGTCGACCGCGCGCGCATCACCGTCCGCGACCTCGGTGCGGGCTCGGCGCGACTCGGTCGGATCCGACCGGGTGCCGCGGTCTCGCTCGAGGGCCCGTACGGACTCTTCACGACGCACGCCCGGACTGCGCCGTACCTGGCGCTCGTCGCGTCCGGCATCGGCATCACGCCGGTCCGTGCCCTGCTCGAGGACACCGACCTGCGGCCCGGCGAGGCCACGGTGCTGTTGCGTGGCACCGACGACCGGCAGCAGTACCTGTGGCGGGAGACCGCGGCGCTCGCCGACGCCTCCGGCAGCGCTGTCTGCGCGATGGTCGGGCCGCGCGCCCGGTCCCGGCCCAGCTGGATGACGGAGGAGGACCTGCGCCGCGGGGTCACCCTCGGCTCGGTGTTCCCGCACCTGCTCGAGTCCGACCTGTACGTCTGCGGCCCGCAGTCCTGGGCCGACCTGGTCGTGCAGGACGCACGACGAGCCGGGGTGCCCGCGCACCGGATCCACCACGAGCGGTTCGGCGCATGAGGGCCCGGGCGGTCCTCGGCGGCGTGCTTTCCTCGGTCGCCGTGCTCGTGATCGGGTGGCAGATCGGCGGGCAGACGGCGACGACGGCGAGCCCGCCGACGTCGACCTCGGACACGAGCGGGTCGGGTACGAGTGGGTCGGGTACGAGTGGGTCGGGCACGAGCGGGACCTCCGGGTCGGCAGCGTCCGGGTCCACGGCGTCCGGCACCTTCCTCGGTGCCGTCGCCCAGACCCGCTACGGACCCGTCCAGGTGCGCATCGTCGTCAGTGACGGCACGATCACCGACGTCACCGCACCACAGCTCACCGACGCGGACGGCCGATCGGTGGCGATCAGCGCCCAAGCTGCCCCGGTCCTCCGCCAGGAGGCCCTGCAGGCGCAGTCCGCCCAGATCCAGGCCGTCAGCGGTGCGACCTTCACCAGCGAGGGCTACACGACGTCCCTGCAGTCCGCGATCGACCAGGCCGGACTGTGACGGTCCCCGCCGTCCCGGTCCGGACCTTCCCGACGATGGGCACCGTCGTGAGCCTGCGCGGCGCGGACGCCGAGACGGCCGCGCGGGTCCGGGCGGTCTTCGCCGGGTACGACCACCGGTACAGCCGGTACGACCCCGCTTCGGTGCTCAGCCGGGTCGCCGCCGGGACCCTCTGCCTCGCCGACACCCCCGAGGAGGTCCGTGACGTCTACGCGCTGGCCCTGACCTGGCGGGACCGGACCGCGGGTGCTTTCACCCCGCACCGCCCGGACGGGACCATCGACCTGTCCGGCGTCGTCAAGGCCCTCGCCGTCCGCGACGCCGGCGTGCTGCTCGACGCCGTCTCCCCGGACTGGATGCTCAGCGCCGGCGGTGACGTCCTGGTCCGCGGCACCCACGACGGTGCGCCCTGGCGGGTCGGCGTCGTCGACCCGGACCGGCGTGACGCCCTGGCCGACGTCGTGCAGCTCGACGCGCCCCGACGTGCGGTCGCGACCTCAGGCACCGCCGAACGGGGGGAACACGTCTGGCGCCGCTCGGTCCCGACCTTCGCGCAGGTCACGGTCGTGGCCGACGACATCGTCACGGCCGACGTCCTCGCCACCGCGGTCCTGGCCGGGGACGAGGCCGACCTCGCCCGCACCACCGCCGACGGCACGGTCGACGTCCTGGCGTTCGGCGTCGACGGCCGCGCCTGGGCGACACCCGGACTCGCCGCCCGGTCATGCAGCAGGATGGGGGCGTGAGCACGCCGGAGCCCCTGTCCGCCGACCAGGCCGTCGCACGCGCGGTGGCGCTCGCCGCGGCCGGGGGTCGGAGCGTGCTCGGCATCGCCGGTGCTCCCGGCGCGGGCAAGTCGACACTCGCCCGCCGGGTCGTCACCGCGGTCACCGAGCAGCTCGGCCCGAGCGTCGCCGTCCAGGTCCCGATGGACGGCTTCCACCTGGCGAACGCCGCACTCGACGCCCTGGGCCGGCACGACCGCAAGGGTGCGATCGACACCTTCGACGCGGCCGGGTACGTGGCGCTGGTCCGACGCCTCACCAGGACCGGCGGAGGCTTGGACGACACCGAGACGGTCTGGGCACCGGACTTCGACCGCCGCGTCGACGAACCCGTCGCCGGCAGCATCGCCGTCCCGCCGGAGACCGTGCTCGTCGTCTCCGAGGGCAACTACCTGCTCGACCAGTCCGCCCCGTGGCGCGAGTTGCCCGGACTGTTCACCGAGACCTGGGCCTGCGTGGTCGACGACGACGTGCGCATCGACCGCCTCGTCGGGCGGCACATGCGCCACGGCCGCGACCACGAGTCCGCCCGGGCCTGGGCCGTGGAGGTGGACGGCGTCAACGCCGCACGCGTCACGGCGGACCTGCACCGGGCCTCCGTCCTGGTCCGGACCTGACGCCCGGCACGAGACGGACCCACACCACCGCACGACCTGACCGCCCGACCCCCGCACCGCACGAACCCCGCACCGCCCGACCGACAGGAGCACGACGTGACCATCGCCATCACCGGGGCCACCGGCAACATCGGCGGCGCCGTCGCCCGGGCGCTCGCCGCGGACGGCACGCCGTTCCGCATGGTCGTCCGCGACGCCGCCCGTGCCCCGGAGCTGCCCGGCGCCGACGTCGCGGTCGCCACCTACGCCGACGCCGAGGCGGCCCGCGCCGCGTTCGCGGGCATCGACGTCCTGTTCCTCGTGTCCGGGGCGGAGGCCCGTGACCGGCTCGACCAGCACCGCACCGTCATCCGGGCCGCGGCCGACGCCGGCGTCCGGCACGTCGTCTACACGTCGTTCCAGGGCGCGGCCGCCGACGCCACCTTCACGCTCGGTCGCGACCACTTCTGGACCGAGCAGGCGATCCGTGACACCTCGATGGCGCACACGTTCCTGCGGGACTCGTTCTACCTGGACTTCGTCGAGGACCTGGTCGGCGAGGACGGCGTGATCCGCGGTCCGGCCGGCGAGGGTGCGATGGCGGCGGTCGCCCGTGCCGATGTCGCACGCGTGGCGACGGCCGTCCTCCGCGAGCCGTCGCGGCACCTCGACCGCACGTACGACCTGACGGGTCCCGCTGCGATCGCCCTCGAGCAGGCCGCGTCGGTCGTCAGCGAGGTCCGTGGGCGCCCGGTGTCGTACCACCGCGAGTCCCTGGAGGAGGCCTACGCCTCCCGGCAGCGCTGGCAGCCCGAGCCGTGGCAGGCCGACGCCTGGGTCAGCACCTACACGGCGATCGCGGACGGGTCGCTCCGCAAGGTGTCCGGTGACGTCGAGCGGGTCACCGGCCGTCCGCCGATGACACTCCGTCAGGTCCTGGAGGCCCGGGGGGACTGACCCGCGCCGGTCCCGTCAGCCGCACTGCCAGAGGGTCCAGCCCGTCTGCCGGTGGTGGGCCGCAGCACCGGACCGGTGGCGGGCCTCCCGGTCGGCCGGACCCGCGTGTCCGCCGGACCGAAGGTGCGACGGGTCGGACAGCTCGGGCCGCACACCGGGCCCGTCCTGCCGGACCAGCCGGCAGGGGTCGTGCGCCACGTACTGGCGGACCGGGTCGTCCGCGGAGGCTCCGGTGCGCTCCACGACCAGCCGGACGCCGGAGCGGACCTCGGCGCCGACCTGCCCGACCGTGAAGACGGGGACGCGTCCGGAGTAGCCGCCGTCGGTGAGCACGGCTCGACCGGTGGTGGCGATCACCTCGGCGGAGACGCGCCACGAGTCGGACAGGAACAGCGGCCGACCGTCCCGCCCGCCACCGAGCGCCAGCGCGGTCCGGACGAGCACGCGGGTGTCCGACGGCACCGGTGTCGTCCCTCCGGTGACCGCCGGGGCCGACACGTGGAAGACCTCGCGGTCCTCGTGGGTGCCGCGTGCCGCCAGGCTGTCGACGGTCCCGACGGACGCGTCCTCGCCGGACCCGTCGCGCTGGGCGTCCAGGGCCTGCAGTGAGAACGCGGCCGGTCCGGCGAGCAGTGCGGCGGCGGTCGCGACGGCGACCAGGCGCCGCGCGCGCCGACGGACGGGCCGGTCCTCCGTGGCGGCACGGCGTGCGGACCACCGGTCCGGTGGGACGACCGCGAGCACCAGTGCGACGGCGGCGGCCGCCAGGCCCGCGAGGACCGCGGGCAGTGCCAGGACCTCGGGCGTCCCGCCCGTCCGGTCCAGCCACCGCCACCAGACCGTCTCGACCAGCAGCAGTGCGGCGAGCGTGTACCGGGGCACCGGCCGGGAGGCACGGAGCAGTCCGACCGCCCCGCGCCACCCCGAGGCGGCCAGCAGGCACAGCTGCACGCCGAGCGCCGCGACGTACGCGGTGTGCGGGAGGTGCATGACCGACAGGACCGCGGCGGCCGTCACGGTCCAGACGAGCACGGTGACCGCCGTCGCCCGGGCGGCCCGACCGTCCGCGCCGGTGCGGGGCCGGAGTGAGGCGAGCGCGAGCACCGCGCCGAGGACCGCCGCGGGCAGCAGCCACCCGATCTGCGTCGCGTACTGCGGGTCGACGAGCTTCGTCAGACCGGTCCCGTGGCCCGCGCCGGGGATGGGGTGGATCCACGGGGAGCCGCCGCCCTCGGCGGGCACCGCACCCGGGACCAGCCCGGGCAGGAACCGTCCCAGTCCGTTGTAGCCGAACACCATCGCGAACGGGTCGTCGTCCGTCGTGCCGTCGATCCACGGCCGCTGGCCCGCGGGCACGAGCGCCAACGCGACCGTCCACGACAGGGACGACACGACCGCAACGACCGCCAGGACCGACGTCCGTACGACCCGTCGGCCGGAGGCGGAGCCGAGCCAGGTGCCGAGCAGCAGGGCGGGGAGGACGAACCACGCCTGCAGCATCTTCGCCTGGAAGCCGACGCCGACGGCCAGGCCCGCGGCGACGAGGGGCCACCACCTCCCGGTCAGCACCGAGCGCTGCCAGCAGCAGAGCGCGACCGCCAGGGCCGCCGTGACCATCGCGTCCTCCATCGGGTGCGCGAACATCGACACGAACACCGGCGTCGTCGCCGCCGCGGCCGCGGCGACCAGGCCGGTGCCCGGACCCGCCCAGCGCAGTCCGACGAGCGAGCACGCCCAGATGGTGACGAGCCCCTCGACCACCTGGGGGAGCGCGAGCGCGGCGGTCGAGTCCCCGAGCAGTCGCAGGCTCAGGGCCTGCGGGACCGCGAAGCCGCTGAGCTTGTCGAGCGTGACGGTCGCACCGGGGTCGAAGGCGCCGGAGGCCAGCGCTGCCCAGGACTCGGACATCGACCGCGCGGCCGCCTGGTAGAAGGTGAAGTCACCGCCGCGGCCGAGGTTCCAGCAGAACAGCACGAGGGCGCCGACCAGGATGCCGACGAGGGTCCAGCGTGCGCTCGGGCGTTGGTCGCGCCACCGGGCGGGTCTCGTCGTGTCGTCCACGTCCGGGAGGCTGTCGGTCCAGTCGATGGACCAGCCGCGGTGGTGCCCCCAGTTCGCTGCTGATCATCGGCGGACACTGAGACGACACCCAGCGGACACCGAGCGACGGACCGGTCTTCCCAGCCCGGTCTCCCCGGTCAGCGGACTTTGCGCGCCGCCACCGACCCGACGACGCCGAGCAGCAGCACCGCGACCAGCACCGTCAGCAGCGGAGCCGTCCAGCCGCCGGTCGCCCCGTGCAGCGCGCCCGCGACGAGGGGCCCAGCCGAACCGAGCAGGTACCCGCCACCCTGCACGAACGCGGACATCCGGCGGGCGTCGTCGTCGTTCGACACCAGCCGGACGATGACGATGAAGATGATCGTGATGCCACCACCCTGGGCCGCACCACCGAGCACCGACCACAGCAGCCAGAGCTGCGGGGCGACCAGGAGCCCGAGCGGCATCGCCAGCCAGAAGAACGCGACCAGGACGATGATGACCCGCGGCCGGAACCGGCTGGCGAGCACCGGGACCCCGAGCGCCCCGACGACCGCGAGGATCTGGAACACCGACGAGCTCGCGCCCGAAGACGCCGTGTCGAAGCCGATCTCGTCGTGCAGCAGCGTCGGGATCCACGCCGTCAGGGCGTAGTACGAGAACGCCTGCCCGCCGAACGCGAGCATGAGCCCCCACGTCACCCAGCGCTTGGCGGGGTGCGGCAGGGTCTCGACCTCGGCCGTAGCGCCGCGCGACGTGACGGTCCGCACCGACCCGGTGTCGAGCACCTGGTCGATCGGCCCGGTGACCGGCAGCGGCTCCGGGTCGTGGTCGGTGCCGCGCCAGGCAGCGCCCGCGCCCACCGTGTAGGTCCAGGCGGCGGCCGCGACGAGGGCCAGGACACCCCACACCGCGATCGCGACGGGCCATCCCCAGGCGGCCGCTATCGGTGCGGTGCCGAGCGAGGTGATCATCGACCCGACGTTGAGCGCCGACGTGTACACACCGGTGACCAGGCCGACCCGCTCCGGCGAGGTGTCGCGGCGGATCACGACGGGGATCACCACGTTGCCGATCGTGATGCCGATGCCGATCACCGCGGTGCCGATGAGCAGCGCGGCCTCGTGCGGGATCGACCGGACGACGGTCCCGACCAACACGATGACGAGCGACAGGGACACCGCACGCTCCGCGGTGAAGCGGGCGATCACCCAGCTGGCGAACGGCGTCGCGAGGGCGAAGCAGAGCACCGGGATGGTGGTGAGCAGACCGGCGACCGTCGCGGTCATGCCGAGGTCGGCGCGGACGTCCCCGATCACCGGCGCCGGGGCCACGATCGGCCCGCGGAAGTTCAGGGCGACCAGGACGATCGCGGCCGGCAGCAGCCAGGCGGCTCCGCGCAGGCCGGACCGGACCCTGCCGGTGGTCATGCGGTCGGCAGCAGGATCGGCAGCAGGTCGAGCGGGGTCGCCGCCTGCGCGATGGTGTCCGCGGCCTCGGCGGGGGAGCCGTAGCCCCACTCCGCGAAGACCGTCGGGACGCCGTGTGCCGCGGCGCCCTCGACGTCGTGCAGCCGGTCGCCGACGAGCACCGGGCGGGACACGTCGAACCCGCGGGCACGCAGGCGACGCAGGGCCTCCTCGACGACGTCGGCCTTGGCGGAGCGGACCTCGTCGTCGCTCGCTCCGGTGATGACGTCGATGTCCCCGGTCAGGCCGTAGTGCTCGAGGATGTACGTCGCCGGCGTCTCGGGCTTGCTCGTCGCGGTCGAGATCGGCACGCCGGCCTCGTGCAGGGTGCGCAGGACGACGTCGATGCCCGGGTACATCAGGCTGTCCAGGGCCCCGTGCGACAGGTAGTGCTCGCGGTACACGGACAGGGTGCGTTCGGTGAGCTCGTCGTCCATGCCCATCGCGATCCGGAAGGTGTCGAGGATCGGCGGCCCGACGAACGACAGCAGGGTCTCGCGGTCCGGCACCGGGACGCCGACCTGCTGGAACGTGTACGTCAGGCTCTCGAGGATGCCCGGCGCCGAGTCGCTGATGGTGCCGTCGAGGTCGAACAGGACGGCGGTGAAGGGGCGCTCCGGGCTGCTTGTCATGACCTGTCCAGCCTAACCGCGGCGGACCGTCAGGCCGCGACGGACGGCCGGTCCGCGACGCGGGGTCGGGCCGCAGCCGGATGCCGGGCCGGGCGTGCGGGGCGGGGCCGGGACGGGCCTCCCGTCAGAACAGGCGGGCGTGCCCGCCCTCGATGCCGCGCATCTCGTCGTAGTCCAGCACCAGGCAGCGGATCCCGCGGTCCTCGGCCAGGGTGCGTGCCTGCGGGGCGAACGACTGCGCCGCCAGCACGCCCTGCACCGGTCGCAGGTGCGGGTCGCGGTTCATCAGCTCGAGGTAGCGGGTGAGCTGCTCGACCGCGTCGATGTTGGCGTTGCGCTTCATCTCGACGGCGACGCTCGCACCGGCGTCGTCCCGCGCCAGGATGTCGACCGGTCCGATGGCGGTCATGTACTCGCGGCGGACCAGCGTGTGCCCGTCGCCCAGGAGTTCGATCTGCTCGGCCAGGAGCTGCTGCAGGTGCGCCTCGACCCCGTCCTTCACCAGACCCGGGTCGACGCCCAGGTCGTGGGACTCGTCGGCGAACACCTCGTGGATGCTGACGATCAGGCGGTCCTGCGTCTTCTTCTGCGTCACCGTCCACACCTGGGTGATGCCGGCGGCGGCCTGGTCCTCGTCGGGCTCGGCGATCGCGATGGAGCACGGCGGGCTCATCCAGTTCAGCGGCTTGTAGCTGCCGCCGTCGGAGTGGACGAGCAGCGAGCCGTCCGCCTTCAGCATGAGCAGGCGGTTCGCGAGGGGCAGGTGTGCCGACAGGCGACCGGCGTAGTCGACGGAGCAGCGGGCGATGACGAGACGCACCCGGGAAGCCTAACCGGGATCGCGTGCTGCCCGGCGGGTCGCGGGTGCGTGTGGCGGTCGGTTCACGGGGCGGGGCCCGTGTCAGCGGCGGTCGGCGTCTGCCGTCTCGGTCTTCGGGTCCGTGTCGGCCGTCTCGCTCTTCGGGTCCGTGTCGGACGGGAGGCGCGCCCCGCCCCCGCCGTGCGCGTCGCCGGCCGGCGTGGTCGGCGTGGCACCCGCACCCACCCCGGTCCGCTCGCGCGCTGCGCCGGACGCCAGGCCCGCCGCGATGATGAACACGAACACGATGAGCAGCCCGTGCAGCAGCCCGACGTGGTCCCCGGCGAACCCGATGATCGGCGGCCCGGCGAGGAACGCCACGTAGCCGATCGTCGCGACCGCGCTGACGCGGGCGGCAGCGGTGCGGGGGTCGTCGGCCGCGGCGGACATGCCCATCGGGAAGCCGAGGGACGCGCCGAGCCCCCAGAGCACGACGCCGACGATCGCGAGCGGGACACTCGGCACGAAGATGAGCATGCCGAGGCCGACCACGGCGACGGCCGCGCTGACGCGGAGCACCGGCACGCGGCCGAACCGGTCGATGAGCGGGCTGCCGGCGATCCGTCCAGCGGTCATCGCGGCGAGGAACACCGTCAACACCGCAGAGCCGCCGTCGTTCTCCAGGCCGTGCCCGTCGATCATGGCGAGGGGCAGCCAGTCGTTCGCGGAGCCCTCGGCCAGCGCCATGCCGAGCACGATGACGCCGATGAGGAGCGTCGACGGCTGCCGCCAGACCGCCCAGCGCGAGACCGGCAGGGCGACGGGGCTGGTGTCGGTGGCCTCGGGCTCGACGTGTCGGTCGTCGCCGAACCACCGGATGGCGACGATCATCGCCAGGCTCGTGAGGATCCCGACGACGATGAAGTGCAGGGCGACCGGGATCTCCAGGCGTTCGGCGAGGGCGCCGAGGCCCGCGCCGGCGAGTGTGCCGACGCTGAACGCGGCGTGGAACAGCGGCATGATCGTCCGGCCACCGAGTCGTTCGGCGGTCGCACCGGCCACGTTCATCGACACGTCACACAGGCCGTTGCCGAAGCCGAACGCGATCAGGCAGATCCAGATCGCGGCGAAGCCCCAGCCCAGGGTGACGGCGACGCCCGCGGCGACCAGGCCGAGCGCGAGCGCGGCGGAAGCGACGAGGACCCCGCGCCGGGCACCCAGACGGGCGACGATGTGGCCGGCGAAGGTCAGCCCGCCGATCGACCCGACGGACATGCCGAGGACCAGCAGCCCCATCGTCGAGGGCGAGGCGTGGAGCGAGTCCCGGACGCTCGGGATCCGACCGAGCCAGGTGGCGATGTCGAGCCCGGAGAGCGTGAACACGACGAACACCGCGTTGCGCCAGGCGCGCGTCGTCGGTGCGGTGCGGGTGACGGCCGTCGTCATGGGTCTGTCCGATCGAATCGATTCGAGCTGGTCTGCCCGTTACGCTAACCAGCGATGGACGACACGGCAAGCGAACCCGGCGAGTCGGACGACCGCGCCCCGGTGCCCGGTGCGAGCAGCCCGGACGGCGCGGCCAACCCGGACGGCGCGGCCAGCCTGACCGGCGCGGCCAGCCCGGCCAGCCCGGCCCGTGTTCCCCGCCCGCCGCGGTCGGACGCGACGGGCGGTACCCGGGTGGGGCGTGCCTCCCGGCCGACGCTCGCCGCCGTCGCCCGCGCTGCCGGAGTCGCCCCGTCCACCGCGTCCCTGGCGTTCAGCGGCAGCGGCCCGGTGTCCGAGGACACCCGCCAGCGCATCCTCGCCGTCGCCGCGGAACTCGGCTACGACGGTCCGGACCCCCGGGCCCGATCGCTGCGCCGCGGACGGTCCGGCGTGATCGGCGTCGTCCTCGACGACCGGCTGAGCGACGCCTTCCGCGACCCGGTGAACGTGCTGACGCTCGACGGCATCGCCGAGGTCGCCGGGGCCGCCGGGGTCTCGCTCCTCCTGGTCCGCAGCCCCCTCGACGACGAACGCGGCATGGCCCCGCTCGTCGACGCACCCATGGACGCCGTCATCCTGATCGGTTGCAACGTGCGGATCGACCCCGCGGTCGCCGTCCTCCGCCGTCGCGCGATCCCCGTCGTCGCGATCGAGGCCGACGTCATCGAGGGCGCCGTCCCGATCCACCTCGACAACCGCGACGCCTCCCGCCGGGCCGCCGCGTACCTCCGCGAGCTCGGCCACCGGGACGTGACCGTCGTCGCCCTGCCGCTCGACAGCTCGCGCGACCGCGGATCCGTCGACGCGGAGCGCGAACGGTCCTCCACTGCCTTCACCACGATGGAGCGCCTCCGTGGCGTCCGCGAGGTCTACCCCTGGGCACCGGCCGTCGTCACCACCGGCAGCTCCGTCGAAGAGGGTCGGATCGCCGGCGCCGCGCTCTTCGCCCCCGGACTCGAGGCCCCCACCGCCGTCGTCGCGCAGAGCGACCTGCTCGCCGTCGGGGTGATCTCCGCCGCACTCGAGGCCGGACTCCGCGTCCCCGAGGACGTCAGCGTCGTCGGTTTCGACGGCATCCACGTCGACGACAGCCTGCTGCACCGCTCGCCGATCCGGCAGCTGACGACGCTCGTGCAGCCGTTCGTGCCGAAGGGGGAGGCGGCCGCCCGGGCCGCGCTCGCGATGCTCGAGGGCGAGGCGCCGGAGCCGGCGTCCTTCCGCTCCGAGCTGCGCATCGGCGACACGACGGCGCCCCCGCGGGGGTAGGCGCGCTGCGCGCCGCGCTCTGCGCGCCCTTCGCGCCCACGGTTCCGTCCGGCTGCGCCCAACCGAAGCCACCCCGAACCGCGGCATCCCGCGGTTCGGGCGGGCGACGGTTGTGCGGGTCCGCCTCGAACCGCGTCCCGCCGCCCTGGCCGCGAGCGCTGCCGACCGCGAGGCGCGGCACCAGCCGCTCACGCGCGGGCCGCGGCGTCGGCCGCGAGGCGCGACACCAGCCGTCCACGCGCCTCCGCCCCGAACCGCGGGATGCCGCGGTTCGGGCGGGCGAGGGTTGTGCGGGTCCACCTCGAACCGCGGGGCCGGGCGCTGCGGGGCGCGCCGTCGGGCGGGAGGCGCGGCCCAAGCCGGCCACGCGCCTCCCGTGCAACCGTGGGCCCGGGCTGAGTCGGACGGGACGGGCGGGCCTGGTCGGCCACGCGCCTCCGCCCAACGGAAGCCACCTCGAACCGCGGCATCCCGCGGTTCGGGTTGGCGCGGGTTGTGCGGGTCCGCCTCGAACCGCGCGGCCGGGCGCGGCCGGGTGCGGCCGGACGGGAGGCGCGGATCGGGCTGGCCACGCGCCTCCCGTCCGGTGGCGGTCGGCCTCGGGAGCGGCTTCGGTACCCTCGCAGCCACACGACGGAGGGGACCGAGATGGACGTGCAGGCGGCGCTGGGACGGGCGCGACAGGTGATCGCGGTCGTCATGACCCCGAAGCTCCTGGCGGGGATCGGGAACGATCGTGCCCACGAGCTCGGGGACGAACGGACCCGGGAGGCCGTGGCCCGGTTCGACTGGATCGACGCGGACGGAGCCGTGGACGCCCGACTGCTCGGCCAGGCGAAGGACGCGGTCGAGCTGCTCCGGTCCGACCGGGCGGTGTTGCACGTCGACCGGATCACCGCGCTGCCGCTGGACGCCGGTGCGCGTCAGCAGGTGTCGACCGCAGTCGTCCGGCTCGTGTTCGACCGACTCGGGCCGTCACGCCGTGTCCCGGAGAGCACGCTCAACGCGGCGCTGGCGATGCTCGTCGCCGACGTGGCGCTGGTGCGGCGTGACGCAGTCGACGCGGGTGTCCTCACGCGGTCGGCGGACGGCTCGGCGTACGCGCTCCGGGCGGAGTGACCGAGTGACCGAGTGACGGGCCCGACCATGCCGCGGTGGGTGTGGTTGGTTGGGCTCGTGACCACGACCCCGAGCGCCCCTCCCGCGGCGACCCCCGACGCCGCGATGCTCGAAGCTGCCCGTCGTGTCGAACGGCTCGCCGAGCACGGGCCGACCGTCCACGGGCCGTCCGTCACGGCTGTCATCGCCGTCGGCGCGGTGCTCCTGACCCTCGCCGTACCCGTCATCGTGTTCGGCGAACGCTGGTGGCCCGGGCCGGTCACCGTGGCGGTGCTCGGAACGGTCCTCGCCGTGCGGAACTGGTTCGTCGCCCGTCGGCATCACACCCTGCAGCCGTTCCGGATCGCCACCGACGAGCGTCCGTTCGCGGTCCTCGACCGTGAGCAGCGGCAACGGACGGGGCGTCAGATCACCGGTCGCGAGCCAGTGTCGGCGGACAGCGTGCCCCTCGTCCGCGCCTTCCTGCAGTGGCAGCGGCGGTCATCGCGGGCGGCCGTGCCGGGTCTCGTCGCCCTCGGAGCCGTCATGGTCGGGTCGGCCTGGGGCCTCGCTCTGTCGTCCGGCGACGTGTGGCTCCTCGCGTTCCTGATCGTGGTGGCCGTGCTCATCGGCGCGATGGGCGCGGTCGAGTCACGTCGCGCGGAACGTGTCCTCCGGTCGTTGCCCGACTCGTCGCCGTCGACGGATCGATCGACGGCTCCGGCCACCGGTCCGGAGGCCTAGACCTGCCGTCCGGCGTACTCCGGTTCAGCGGGCGAGCGCTGCCGCGATCCACCCCGGCCGGTGTGCCCGGACCCCGAGCGTGACCGCGCGGATGCCGATGTAGCCGAACGAGAAGACCGCCCACAGCGACGCCAGGTCGCCCCCGAGCCACCACAGCAGCGGCAGGTACACGGCCAGGTTCACGACACCGGCGAGGGCCAGGTACCGGGCATCCCCGGCGCCGATGAGCACCCCGTCGAGCACGAACACGTACCCGGCGACCGGTAGTCCGGCCGCCAGGAGCACCAGGACGAGCGGCAACGCTGCCCGGACCGCACCGGAATCGGAGAACACCGGTCCCAGGATGCCGCTGACGGCGAGGGTCAGTGCCCCGAGCAGGACGCCACCGGCGATGCCGAGGAGGACGAGCCTCCCGGTCACGAGCCGGACGCGCTCGGCGTCCCGCGCCCCGAGCGCGTGACCGACCAGCGCCTGGCCGGCGATCGCCAACGCGTCCAGCGCGAACGCGAGCGTGCTGAACACCGTCAGCCCGATCTGGGTGGTCGCCAGCCCGATGGTGCCGAGCCCGGTCGCGGACGCGATCGTGGCGAGCATCGCGATCCGCAGCGACGCGGTGCGGAGGAACAGCCAGGCCCCGGAACGCAGCGCCCGGACCACACCCGAGGCACCCGGTCGCAGCGGCGCACCGGAGGCGCGCGCTGCCCGGATCGCGATCCAGACGTACACGGCGGCCATCGCCCACTGCACGACGACGGTGCCGGCCGCGGACCCCGCCACGCCCCACCCGAGCCCGTAGATGAGGAGGGCGTTGAGCAGGCCGTTCGCGATGAAGCCCACGGTGGCGACGACGAGCGGGGTCCGGGTGTCCTGCAGTCCGCGGAGCAACCCCGTCGACGCGGTCACGACCAGGATGCCGGGCAGGCCGATCAGCGAGACGAGCAGGTACGTGGTCGCGGCTGCAAACACCTCCGGCGCCGCGCCGAAGAGGTCGATGAGGGGACCGGCGAGCGGCCAGCCGACCAGCGCCAGGACGACACCGAGGCCGAGCGCGAGCCACATACCGTCGATGCCGGCGTGCACCGCGCCGCGGCGGTCACCGGACCCGAGGGTGCGCGCCACGGCCGGGGTGGTGGCGTACGCCAGGAAGACCAGGAGGCCCGTGACCGTCTGCAGGACCGCGCTCGCCACGCCGACTGCCGCCAGTGACGTCGCCCCGAGGTGCCCGACGAGGGCCGTGTCGGTGAGCAGGAAGAGCGGCTCGACGACGAGTGCCCCGAGCGCCGGCAGGGCGAGCCGGACGATGTCACGGTCGACCGAACGACGATCCCGGCGCGCATCGATCGCCGTCACGACGACGGTCGCGGTCTCGTCCTCGGAGTCAGGGGGCACCAGGACATCCTGCCAATGGCTACGGTCGAGGTGTGGACGTCGTCGCACTCGTCCCCGCCGTGGTGGGGATCGCACTCAGTCCGCTGGTGATCGCCTCGGTCGTGTTCCTGCTCGGCCACCGGGGTGGGTACTCCTCCGCTGCCGCGTGCGCCACGGGGTGGGTCCTCAGTGTGGCCACCGCGCTCGTCGTCGCCGTCCTGCTCGGCGAACGGCTGCCGTCTCCCACAGGCGGGAAGACCGACGTCCGAGCCGTGATCGAGGTCGCCGCCGGTGTGCTGCTCCTCGGACTCGCGGTGTGGCAGTGGACCGTGCGTCGGCTGCCCGACGGCCGTCCGCGCAGCGCCGGGTGGTCGGACCTGATGGCGGCGATCGGGCCGGCGCGGGCCTTCGGCGTCGGTGTGGTCTGGTTCGTGACGAACCCGAAGGCGTTGGTGTTGTCGATGACGGCCGGTCTCGTGGTCGGCGACGCGGACCCGTCGGTGGCGGGCCTGGTCGTCGCGGGGACCGCCTACGTGGTGCTCGCGGGGTCCACGGCCGTGCTGCCGATCGCGGTCGCGGCTGCGCTCGGGCGCCGAGCCGAACCGGTCCTCGTGGCCACGAGGCGGTTCATCGCGAAGCGCGGCTCCGTCGCCCTCGTCGTCGTCCTCGTGGTGCTCGGCGTGGTGCAGCTCGTCACCGGGGTCGTCGGGCTCCTCTGAGTGGTCGTGCCTGGGCCGTCGCACCTGGCCCGTCGTGTCGGGCCAGTCGTCTTCGGCCGGTCAGCAGCGCTTCACGGTGTCCGGGCGGGGTTCGACGGGGACACCGCCGGTGGCTGCCCGCTCGGTGTCCGTCGCCGCGGGGCTGGCCGGGTCGGTGCCACGAGCTCGACCGATGACGTCCATCAGGTGGTAGACGACGATCGCCGCGATGGTGCCGATGATGATGCCGCCGAACGTGGCACCACCGAAGTGGAACGTGAAGTCGGCGATGCCCATGATGAGCGCGATGCCCGCGGTCAGCTGGTTCTTCGGCTTGGCGAAGTCGACGCGGTTCTCGACCCAGATCCGGATGCCGATCACGCCGATCAGTCCGTAGAGGGCGGTGGTCGCACCACCGAGGACGCCGGCCGGGACGGTCGAGATGACCGCACCGATCTTGGGCGAGAGCCCGAGGAGCACCGCGGCGATCGCAGCGACCCAGTACGCCGCCGTCGAGAACACCCGCGTCGCCGCCATCACGCCGATGTTCTCGCCGTAGGTGGTCGTCGCCGAGCCGCCACCGACACCGGCCAGCACGGTCGAGATGCCGTCCGCGAAGAGCGCGCGTCCGGTCAGTGGCGTGAGGTCGCGTCCTGTGAGCTGGCCGACGCCCTTCACGTGGCCGACGTTCTCGGCGACCAGGGCCAGGACCACGGGCAGGAACCCGAGGTACACGGCCATCTGCGACGGGTCGAACGCGGGTGCGGTGAAGGTCGGCAGGCCGACCCAGTCCGCCTTGGTGACCGCGCTGAGGTCGACCTGTCCGCCGATCAGTGCCGCGACGTAGCCGACCACCACACCGACGACGATCGACAACCGGCCGAGCAGGCCCTTGAAGAGGACGGTGCAGAGGACGATGGCTGCCAGCGTGATCACCGCGACCACCGGGGCGGCGACGAAGTTCTCCCGCGCGGCCGGAGCCAGGTTGAAGCCGATCAGGGCGACGATCGCACCCGAGACGACCGGTGGCATCAGGCGGTCGATCCACCCGGCGCCGGCCAGGTGCACGATGAGCCCGACGACGGCCAGCAGTGCGCCGACGACGATGATGCCGGACAGGGCGAGCGGGATGCCGCCGATCTTCGTCGCGGCCCCGATCGGCGCGAGGAAGGCGAACGACGAGCCGAGGTAGCTCGGCAGCCGGTTGCCGGTGAGGAGCAGGAACAGGATCGTGCCGATGCCGCTGAACAGCAGCGTCGTCGACGGCGGGAAGCCCGTGATGAGCGGCACCAGGAACGTGGCGCCGAACATCGCGACGACGTGCTGCACCCCGAGCCCGATCGTGCGGGGCCAGGTGAGGCGCTCGTCCGGCGCCACGATCGTCGCAGCGGAGACGGTGCGGCCGTCGCCGTGCAGCTTCCACGGAAGTCCCATGCGATGACCGTAGCGGGCGGAGGGCCAGTACGGCGGCCTGCCGTCGGACTCCTGTGGACAACACCGCAGCACGGCTGATGTTGAAGATATGGTGTGTGGAACGTCACGAGGAGCACCATGCGTCTGAACCACCCTGTCCTGGCACCGACCGCCGTCGCCGCGGCCCTCGCCCTCGGCACGCTCGCCGCGCTGCCGGCGCTCGCCGCGGAGCCCGCGGCCGCAGCGGGGAAGCGCGCTGGGGGGTCGTCCGAGGTCCAGCACCACGAGGGCGCCGTCGGCATCACCACCGACTTCACGGCGGCCGTGCACTCGATCGCGCACGGCCCGGGCATCGTCACGCTCCGGGGGACGGTGGACCGCGGCACCAGCGTCGAGGTGGGCGGTGACGTCGTCGACCCGGTCTGGACCGAGGGTGACGCCGACGGGCACTGGGAGGCGCAGGTCCGGGTCCGCCGTGGCGAGCACGTCATCCGGGTCACCTCGGCGGTGTCCGGGCAGGTCCTCGAGGTCCCGGTCGACCTGCTCATCCTGTTGCCGCCCGACATGCTGGCGACCGTCGACGGCATCGACCGGTCGATCGCGCTCGAGGGCTTCGCGTACCCGCACGCGCACCTCGTGGTCCGGGAGTCCGGCACCGTCCTGGCCGAGACCGATGCTGGGGAGGACGGCTCCTGGCAGGTCGTCCTCCGTGACCTGGCCTTCGGCGCGCACCACATCGAGGTGGCGCAGTACTTCGACGGGACCCAGAACGGCGGCATCGACGACGTCTACCAGGTGTCCGGTGCCGCGGTCGTCGAGACCACCTCGGTCTCACGCGAGACCGGGCGCATCACGCTGGCCGGCCGCGCCCCGGTCGGTACCACCCTCACCTTCGCCGACACCGCCGGCCCGGTGACGGACGGGGACGGCTCACCCCTCGTCGTCGAGCCCGGCCGCGACACCGGGTGGCAGGCCTCCTTGCCGATCCCGGACGACGTCCGCTTCGACCGGATCACCGTCGTCACCGCGGACGGCGACGACGAACTCGGCCGCACCGAGACCCGGGTGACCATCCCGATCGCCCTCAGCGGCGGCGTCGAGGAACTGCCGGACGGTCGGGTGCGGCTGCACGGCACCGGTGAGCCCGGCGGGACGGTGACGCTCGAGGACCAGTCCGGGACCGCGATCACCGACACCGCCGGAGCGCCGATCCGGACCGACATCGGGCGGGCGTGGGAACTCGTCGTGCCCCGAGCGGAGCTCCCGGCGGGCAGCGTCATCGCACGCCAGCGGGTCGGGGGCGTCGAACAGGGTGCCCTCCGCCTGGTCCTGCCCGCGCTGCCCGAGCGCCCGGGATCCGGGGCCGGTTCCGGGGCCGGCAGCGGGCCGGGTGTCGGCACGGGCGCCGGGGGTGGTGTGGTCACCGGCCCGGGTGTCGGCCGGCCCACCGCTGGCCGGTTGCACGCCGACGTCCACAGCACTGCCGCCGGTCGACTCGCGTACACGGGCGCCGAACTCGTCCGCCCGACGGTCACCGCCGGCGCGCTCGTCCTCCTCGGCGTGCTCGCGCTGCCGTGTGCCGGGGTGCTCCGCCGACGCGCAGCCCGACACCGATGAGCGCCGACCGGGTGGCGGACGGTGCCCCGGTGGCTATCGTGGTGAGCATGACCGACGTCGCAGGCACCACCGGAATCCGTACCGACGAACTCGACGAGTCGGTGCGGCCGCAGGACGACCTCTACCGGCACGTCAACGGCAGGTGGATCGACGAGACGCCGATCCCGGACGACAAGGCCCGCTACGGCTCGTTCACGGTCCTGGCCGAGGAAGCCGAAGCCGCCGTGCGCACGATCATCGAGCGCGCACAGAGCGCCGCGCCGGGCACCGAACAGCGCAAGGTCGGCGATCTCTTCACGTCGTTCACCGACGAGACCGCGCTCGAGGCACTCGGGTCCGCGCCGATCGAACCGCTCCTCGCCGACATCGCCGCGATCGAGGACAAGGACGACGTCCTGCGCATGGTCGGCCGCTTCGAACGACTCGGTCTGCCGAGCTTCATCCAGCTCTTCGTCGACAACGACCCGGGCGACCCGGACGCCTACGTCGTGTTCCTCGAGCAGTCCGGCCTGGGTCTGCCCGACGAGTCCTACTACCGCGAAGAGCGCTTCGCCGACATCCGCGAGAAGTACCGCGAGTTCGTCGGCTCGATGTTCCCGCTGGCCGGTTACGACGAGAGCGGCGACCGCACCGAGCACGTCATCGCCCTGGAGACCGCCATCGCGTCGGCGCACTGGGACAACGTCGCCACCCGCGACAGCCAGAAGACCTACAACAAGCTGCCGTGGGACGAGGTCTCGGCGCTCGCCGAGGGCGTCGACCTGCGGCTCTGGTGGCAGGCCATCGACGCGCCTGCCGGAGCGTTCGACACCGTCGTGGTCCGCCAGCCGTCGTTCCTCACCGGTCTGGCGCAGTTGTTCCGCGAGCAGCCCCTGCCGGTCTGGAAGGACTGGCTGTGCTGGCAGGTCATCCGCGCGTCGGCGCCCTACCTGACCAGTGCGTTCTCGGCGACGAGCTTCTCGTTCTACGGCACCGCGCTCACGGGTGCACCGAAGCAGCGTGACCGCTGGAAGCGCGGTGTCTCGCTGGTCGAGGGCGCGATGGGCGAAGCGGTCGGTCGCATCTACGTCGAGGAGCACTTCGACGAGACCTCGAAGGCGACGATGGACGACCTCGTCGCCAACCTGGTCGAGGCCTACCGCCAGAGCATCACGGGCCTCGAGTGGATGACCGACGAGACCCGGGCCCGCGCGCTCGACAAGCTCGAGAAGTTCACGCCGAAGATCGGCTACCCGGTGAAGTGGCGCGACTACAGCGCCCTGCCGGTCACCGCCGACGACCTGCTCGGCAACGTCCGGGCGATCGCGTCGTTCCAGGTCGACCGCGAGCTGGGCAAGATCGGCAAGCCGATCGACCGCGACGAGTGGTTCATGACCCCGCAGACGATCAACGCGTACTACAACCCGGGCTTCAACGAGATCGTCTTCCCGGCCGCGATCCTGCAGTTCCCGTTCTTCGAGGCCAGCCGCGACGCCGCCGCCAACTACGGCGCCATCGGGGCGGTCATCGGCCACGAGATCGGGCACGGCTTCGACGACCAGGGCTCGCAGTACGACGGCGACGGTCGCTTGCAGAACTGGTGGACCGAGGCCGACCGGCAGGCGTTCGAGGAGCGCACGAAGGCCCTCATCGCCCAGTACGACGCCCTGGTGCCGACCGAGGTGCCGGACGGCCACGTGAACGGTGCCCTCACCATCGGCGAGAACATCGGCGACCTCGGTGGGCTGTCGATCGCGTGGAAGGCCTACCTGATCTCCCTCGACGGCGCGGAGCCGCCGGTGATCGACGGCCTGACCGGTGCCGAGCGCTTCTTCCTCAGCTGGGCGCAGGCCTGGCGGATGGCGATCCGTCCGGAAGAGGCCGCACGGCTGCTGAGCATCGACCCGCACTCGCCGAACGAGTTCCGCTGCAACCAGATCGTCCGCAACATCGACGTCTACTACGACACCTTCGACGTCTCGGACCGTGACGCGATGTACCTGGCCCCGGCCGAGCGCGTCGCCATCTGGTGATGACGGAGCCGGACGCGCCGCACTCGTCGCGCCGGCGCCGCCCCGGACGCCCCGCTGACGACGGCTCAGCGGGGAACGGTCCCGTCGGCGGTGGTCGAGCCGGCGGTGGCGGTCGGAGCCGTGGCAAGCACCGCGGTGGGGCGGACGAGCGCTTCACCGCCACGACGGAGGCGCTCGGCACCATCGCGCAGGACGGTGCCGGGGTCAGCGCCTCGATCATCGACACCTCGACCGGTCGCGCCCTGCTGGCGATCGACGACCGGCTCGTGCAACCGGTCTCCGGGCTCGGACGCGTGCTGCTCCTCATCGAGGTCGCGGCACAGCTCGAGGACGGTCGGCTGCACGGCGACCGTCTGCAGCGCATGGCCCGGGACACCGCGACCGGGGCAGGCCTGTGGCAGTTCCTGCAGGAACCGACCATGCAGGTGTCGGACCTCGCCACGCTGGTCGGTGCGACCGCGGACGCCTGGGCGACGAACGCCCTGCTCACGACGGTCGGGATCGACGCGGTGCGTGCCCGTGCCGAGTCGCTGGGTGTCGAACGGTCCGCCCTGATCGACCGGGTGCGGGACCGCCGCGGTCCGGACGACGCCCCGGACGTGTCGGTCGCTGCCTCGGGGGAGCTCAGTTGGCTGTTCCGGGGGCTGGCGCTCGGCGAGGTCGTGGACCAGACGGTGTCGAACCGGGTCCTCGGGTGGCTGTCGCTGGCGGCGGACCTGTCGCTCGTCGCCGGGTCGTTCGGACTCGATCCGCTGGCGCACCGGGCACTCGACCACGGCCTCCAGTCCGTCGCGGTGACCGGGTCCGGGCCGGGGATCCGGGCCGAGGCGGGCGTGCTCCGTGGCCCGGCGTCGTCGGTCTGTTACGCCGTGACCGTGCGGTTCGAGGACGACTCGCTGCAGCGTCGACTGGCGGTGGTCGAGGCACTGCGCACGATGGGTACCGAGGTGCTCGAGGTCGTGCACGCCCCCGCCGAGCGCTGAGCGCCGAAGCGCTCAACGCAGACCCGCCCGACGCAGACGCGCCCGACGCAGACCCGCCGACCGCTGTACCTCCGGCGCAGCAGCGTTCAGGACGCCGCGTCCCCGCGCTGCCGGTCGTAGTCCCCACGCATCCGCCACCCGGCCATCGCGCGGGTGACCTTCCCGTGTGGTGAGCGGGTCAGCACGGACCAGAGCGCCAGCACGACGAGAACGATCGGGACCGTCGCCGCGGCGAGCACGATGCGTCGGCCCACCGCTCCACCGTCGTCGAGCCAGCCGACGTGCACGAGGTGCAGGAGCAGGAAGGCGAGCGTCGAGACGACGGTCACGATGCTGGTCCGCCAGTACCGACGGACGGCGTCGCGGAACCCGGTGTCCAGGACCGTGCCCTCGGCGAGTTGCACGGTGTCCCCGACGGTGAAGGTGTGCGCACCCGCCCGGAGCACCGTGCGTTCGTCGTCCGGCACGGCCGGCCGTCCGCGGCGCGGGCGCTGCCAGTCGACGTCCTCCAGGTGTTCGACCTCGTCGTCGATGACGAACCACCCGCCCTCGAGGTCCTCGGGCCCGGTCACGATGCGGTGGCTGCTCACCGCCCCATGATGGCGGACCGCGACCGGCCCCCGGACCGCAACCGACCCCGCAGACCGCGCGCAACCCCCGGACCGCGCCCAGCCCACCGCCAGCGCTACCGCTGCTGCTGCCCCTCCGGCACGAACGCCCGCACGGACAGCAACTCCGCGGACTGCTGTCGGCACGCCGTGTACGCCGTCGACGCGACGAACAACGACTGCTTCGACCCGGGCGGGTAGACGCGGAACCCGTCGGGCTGCTGCGTCGTGCAGTTCCCCGGCTCGAGGTTCCCGGCCTGCACGATGCGGAGCGGCGCGTACGCCGTCTGCCCGGCGGCCAGGGTGACGGTCGGGTGTGCACCGCTGCGGTCGAGCGTCGCCGACGCCCCGATCTGCGTGCCGTTCCCGTCGCCCACGAAGGACACCCCCGGCCAGCCCTGCAGCGTGCACGAGGCGCTGCCGGTGTTCCGCAGCGCCAGGTTCAGGTACACGCTGCCGGCCCCACCGCCACCGCCGTCGACGATCGACCCAGCCAGCGTCGACACCGCGCAGGTCCCCGCTCCGGAGGCCGTGCCACCGTCCGCCGGACCGGCCGCGGCAACGCCGGTCGAACCTGCACCCCCCGACGCGGCCGGAGACGACGCCACCGGAGACGACGGCGCAGTCGACACCGGCGGCGCCGACGACGAGGGTGCCGAGGACGAGGGTGCCGACGACGACGGCGCCGTGGTCGACACCGCCGAGGACGCACCCCCACCGCCACCCGACCCGCCCGTGCACCCGGTCAGCGCGAGGACGACCGCCCCCGCCAGACCCACCGTCCCGACCAGTGCGCGCAGCGGGCGCGATCCGGTCACCTTCCTGGTGATGACTCGACTGCTCTGTCCCATGGGCGCCACACAACCACTTCCATCGTGGAACTGTCTCGCACGTCCTCCCATTGACGCACCACCCTCCAGCGAGTTCGGGCAGGATCGGCATCGTGCACGTCGACGACGACGTGCGGACACGGAAGGCACAGACCGATGGCAGCAGGCAAGCACGAAGCAGCACGCGGCGACGACGAGCGGGCGGACGGAGTGGACGCACGCGCCGGCCAGTTCGTGGACAGCGACATCCCCGGCGAGCACCGCGTCACCGACGACGAGCCGGCTGGCGAGTTCGTGTCGAGCGACATCCCCGGCGAGGCCCGTCCGGAGCCCGACGGCGAGTCGGGCGAGTACGTCGAGTCGGACATCCCCGGCGAGCCGCAGCCGGCCGGACCGGAGGAGACCGGGCACTACACCGACCGCGACCAGTAGCGGCGGTTCACCCGGTCACTCGATAACCCAGTAACGGCCGGTCACTCGGCCACCCCGCCGGTCGGTCAGTCGACGAGCCCCGCCTGCGTCAGCAGGCGGAGGGTCTCGACCCCGGCCGGCGGGCAGCGTCCGGCATCAGCGGAGGTGACCCACTCCACCTCGTCCACCTCTGCGGAGGCGACGGGCGTGGCGGTGTCCAGTGTGCCTCCCGGCCGTGCCAGGAAGAGCGTCATCGCGACGATCGTTCCGGGTGCCTGCCCGTGGGCCGGTTCGGTGACGACGGCGAACTCGTCGACGTCGTCGGCGGTGAGCCGCAGGCCGGTCTCCTCGTACGCCTCGCGGACGGCGGCGTCGACGGCGGACTCGCCGGGTTCGACCTTGCCTCCGGGCAGGTACAGGACGTCGCGCCCGCGGGCGCGCACCATCAGGACGCGGCGGTCGCGGACCAGTAGGAGCGCGCTGACGTCCAGGACGGGCACGGCCGGGAGGCCCGCCCCACCCGAGCCGGTCAGCTCGCGTCCGCCTCGTCGTCGCGCACGCGCGAGGCCAGCGGCACGACCGCCGAGGGCACGTCCGCGACCGGCTCCGGGCGCACCCCGAAGAGGGCGTCCAGCGCCCCGGTGAAGTCGTCGCCGCGACCGGCGCGGCCGAGTTCCCGGGCCCGCACGGAGGGGCGGTGCAGCAGCACGCCGACCAGGTGCCGGAGCGCCCGTTCGGTCTGCTCCGCGGACTCGGGGGTGGTGTCGCCGCGACGCTTCACACGGTCGATCTCGTCATCCAGGATGCCGAAGACGTGCTTGCGCAGGGCGACGAGCGCCGGGGTGGTCGACTGCTCGAGGGCCTGGGCACGGAACCGGGAGACGGCGTCGTCGACGATGGCGCGGGCCTCGGTCTCGGCGTTCAGCTCGGCGATGGGCGCGTGGATGCTGATCGTCTCGAGGTCGAGCAGCTCGACGCCCTCGACGTCGGCGGCGTCGGGGTGTACGTTGCGGGGGAGCCCGAGGTCGATGACGATCCGTCGGGCACCGTCGTCGAGGTCGCACGCCTCGACCACCGGGACCTCGCTCGAGGTGCAGGTGATGACGACGTCGCTCGTTCCGATCGCGGTGCGCAGGTCGGTGGCGGCGACGAGGTCGTGCTTGGCGGCGAACCAGGGGGCGCGGCCGGAGGGCGAGAAGACCTGGATGTGCTCGGCACCGCGGTCACGGAGGGCGGCGATGGTGGTCGCGGCGTAGCTGCCGGTGCCGACGAGGAGCACGCGGGTGGCGGCCCAGTCGGTGATCCGCGACGAGGCGAGCTCGAGTCCGAGACGGACGAGCGACCGGCCGGCGGCACCGATGCGGGTGCGGGTCTTGACCCCGCGTGAAGTGTGCGCTGCCTCTTGGAAGAGGCGTTCGAGCTCCGAGGTGGTGGTGCCGTTGCGGCGGGCGTCCTCGAGGGCCCGTCGGACCTGGCCGGAGATCTCGGTCTCGCCGACGACCACGGACTCGAGCCCGCTCGACACGGCGAAGAGGTGCTGCACGACGTCGCCGCCGCCCAGGACCTGTACGGAGTCGAGGACCTCGTCCGCCTGCAGCTCACTCGCTGCCGACACGGCCTCGACCGTGGCGCGGACGGCGGCCTCGTCGTCACCGGCGATGTCGAGGTAGGCCTCGAACCGGTTGCACGTGGCGAGGACCACGGCGCCGTCCAGGACGTCCGAGTCCGTGACGAGGTGGCTGGCCGCCGCGGGTGCTCCGATGCTCAGACGCTCCAGGAGGTCGAAGCTGGCGTTGCGATGCGACGCCGTGAGACAGATGAGCACGTCTTCAATCGTAACCCCGCCGTCCCGAGTGCCAGATCGGAGATCCGCCCTGTTCGCGGTGGGAGAATCACCGGGTGACCGACGCGCTCCCGACCACCCATCCGCTCGCCGACGGCCGCACCGCGGGCTCGCGGCTCGTCCGGGCCCTCCGGGGCGACCGCCCGGAGACGCTGCCGGTCTGGTTCATGCGCCAGGCGGGCCGTTCGCTGCCCGAGTACCGCGACCTCCGGGTCGGCACGGCCATGCTCGACGCGTGCCTCGACCCGGCCCTGGCGTCGGAGATCACCCTGCAGCCGGTGCGCCGGCACGGGGTCGACGCCGGCATCTTCTTCAGCGACATCGTCGTGCCGATCAAGCTCGCGGGTGTGGACGTCGAGATCGTCCCCGGTCGCGGCCCCGTCCTCGGTTCCCCGGTCCGGACCGCCTCCGACGTCGACGCCCTCGGTCGCCTCGAGCCGGAGGCCCTGGCACCGATCTCCGAGGCCGTCGCCCGCACGGTCGCCGAGCTGGGCAGCACCCCGCTCATCGGCTTCGCCGGCGCCCCCTTCACCCTCGCTGCCTACCTGGTCGAGGGCGGCCCGTCGAAGGACCACATCCGCGCCCGCACGATGATGCACGCCGACCCGGAGACCTGGTCGCGCCTGCTGGACTGGGCCGCTGACGTGTCGGGGGCGTTCCTCCGGGCCCAGGTGCTCGCCGGCGCCTCGGCCGCGCAGCTCTTCGACTCGTGGGTCGGTTCCCTGTCGCGGGCGGACTACGTCGAGCGGGTCGCACCGCACTCGGCGACCGCGCTGTCCCACGTCGCCGACCTCGGCGTCCCGCGCATCCACTTCGGTGTCGGCAGCGGTGAGGTCCTGGCCGACATGGCGACCGTCGGCGGCCACGCCGAGGCGGTCGACGCGGTCGGCGTGGACTGGCGCCTGCCGCTCGACGAGGCCGTGCGGCGCGTCGGCACGGGCGTCACCGTGCAGGGCAACATCGACCCGGCGATGCTCGCGGCACCGTGGGAGGTCCTCGAGGCCCACGTCCGCGCGGTCGTCCGCCGCGGTGGGGTGGCCCGGGCGCACGTGGTGAACCTCGGCCACGGGGTGCCGCCGGAGACCGACCCGGACGTGCTGACCCGCGTCGTCGAACTCGTGCACTCGCTCGGCGACGGCACCGACGGCACCGGCGACACCGACGGGACGGACCAGGCCCGGAGCGCCGCGGCATGACCGACGTCGTCGTGGTCGGTGGCGGGGTCGCCGGGCTCGTCGCCGCGCGGGACCTGGCGAAGGGCGGCGCACACGTCGTGCTGCTCGAGGCCTCCGGCGAGCTCGGCGGCATGATCCGCCGACACACTGTCGCCGGGCTCGACCTCGACATGGCCGCGGACTCGTTCGCCACCCGGACGGACGCCGTGTCCTCGCTGGCGATCGAACTCGGACTGGGCAACGACATCGTCTCGCCGGACCCTCGCGGAGCCTGGCTGATGACCCGCGACGGCCGGACCGCTCCGATCCCCTCGACCGGACTGCTCGGGATCCCGGGCACCCCGATGGCCGCGGACGTCATCGCCGTCGTCGGCGGCCCGGCGGCGCTGCGTGCCCAGATGGACGCGCTGCTGCCCTCGCCGGTCGGTGCCCGTGCGACGTCCCTCGGCACGCTGGTCCGGCGGCGGATGGGCGCGAAGGTCCTCGACGACCTGGTCGTGCCGATCGTCGCCGGCGTGCACTCCACCCACCCCGACGACCTGGACCCGGACCGGGTGGCCCCCGGGCTGCGTGCGGCACTGCAGCGCGAGGGCTCGCTCGCCCGTGCGGTGCTCGCGCTCCGGAAGCGTGCCGTCGCGGGTTCCGCCGTGCAGGGCCTGCGTGGCGGCATCGCCCGCCTGGTCGACGAACTCGTCGCCGACCTCGACACGTACCGCGTCGACGTCCGGCTGCACACCCGGGCGACGCGCGTCGAACGGGCCGCGGTCGAGGCCACCTCCGCCGACGGCCGGACCGAACGACTGGCCGCGGACCACGTCCTCGCCGCGGTCGCCGACCCGGCCCGGACGGCGGCGCCCCGGCGGTCCGGCATCGAGCTGCTCACGCTGGTGGTCGACCGGCCGGAACTGGACGACGCCCCCCGCGGGACCGGCATGCTCGTCCACCCGGCAGCCGCGGGCGTCGCCGCGAAGGCGCTGACGCACGCGACCGTCAAGTGGCCGTGGCTGGCCGAGCGTGCGGCCGGGAGGCACGTCCTCCGTCTCAGCTACGCCCTGCCCCCGGCAGGTGCGGGCCAGGCGACCGGCGCTGCCGACGCGACGGGTGCGGACCCGGTCGGCACGAGCCTCCCGGTCGACCCCACCGGACCGGTGAGCACGCGCGCCACCACCGACGCGTCCGCCCTGCTCGGCCTCCGCGTCGGACCGGAGCACGTGGTCGGCGCCGCACGCGTGCTCTGGCACGGACCGGACGCCGAGGCGGCCGGACTGGCCGAGGGCGTCGTCGGCATCGGCGAGGCGTCGTCGGGCCGGGGCCTCTCCGGCATCGTGACCGGCGCCCGCACCGCGGCTGAGCGCATCCTGGATTCCTGAGCGGACCGCCGACCCGCCGAGGGCTACTGTTGGGGGAACCGTCGGACACATGCCGATCGGTGCATGACCCCGCAACGGTGCATCACCAAGCACACTGACCCAACGGAGGAAACGCTCATGCGTGGAAAGCTCCTGTTCGTCGCCGGCGCAGCACTCGGGTACGTCCTGGGATCGCGAGCCGGACGGGCGCGGTACGAGCAGATCAAGTCCGTCAGCGGCAAGGTCTGGAACAGCAACGGCGTGCAGAAGAGCGTGCACGACGTCGAGGGCTTCGTGCAGGACCGCACGCCCGACGTCGCCGACTTCATCGGTGAGCAGACCAAGAAGGTCGTCCGCAAGGTGAGCTCGAAGGCGTCGTCCAACAAGGGCTCGCAGATCTCATGACCGACACACGCGACCGGAAGTCGCGGTCGCTGTTCGGCCTCGTCAAGGACCTGCCCGACCTCGTCAAGGACCTGGTGAAGGGCGAGATCTCGCTCCTCAAGGCCGAGATGATCGGCAAGGCGAAGGTCTTCGGCATCGCCGCGGGCATCCTCGTCGCCGCCCTCGTCGTCGTGCTGTACGCGATCGGCGTGCTCCTCACCGCAGCGGTGATGGGCCTCGCCACCGTGATGCCGGCATGGCTGGCGGCGCTGCTGCTCGGCGTGCTGATGCTCATCGTCGCGGGGATCCTGGGTCTCGTCGGCTGGAAGCGCCTGAAGAAGGGCCTGCCGATCACGCCGAAGCGCACGATCGCCAGCGTCAAGAACGACGTCAACGCCGTCAAGGGCCTCGGCAAGAAGCCGACCCCCGAGACGCAGCGCGGCTCCCGCAAGCCCGACGTCGACGGCCGGTTCTGACCCCGTCGTCCTCTGACCCCCGTCATCCCCACGACCCCACCGGAGGACCAGTGACCGACCCCAAGGACGAGCACGGCGACATCGCCGACCGCGTCGCCGCCACCCGCGCCCAGCTCTTCGACACCCTCGACGCGATCGAGGACAAGCTCAACGTCCCGAAGCAGCTCGGCATCGCGGCGTCGAAGGTGAAGCGTGGCATGGACGAGAACCCGGTGCCGTACCTGGCCGGGCTCGCAGCGGGAGTGGCAGTGGTCGGGGGTATCGTCGTAGCGGCGCTCCGACGACGGTGAACCACAGGCGGCGAGCCACCGCGAGCCACTGTGGAACGCAGCCCCGGACGCCCGCTCGGCGACGGGGACGGGCGACCCACACCCCTGGCAACCGTGCCGCTGGCGATCGTGCTCGCGGCCACCGTGGAGGACGACCGATCCATGAGCACTGACGTGCCCACACCAGCAGGAACCGCCGCCGCGCACAGCGCCGCGGCACACACCGACGCAGCGCACGAGACGGATCCCGCTTCCGGGATCGACCCGAACCTGCTCACCGCCTACGCGCTCTGGGCGGTGTTCCGCCGTCCGGTCGGCGCGGTCGCCCGTGGCGGTGACGACTCGGTCGCCGAACTCGACGCGGTCGTCGCGGCCGGTGCCGAGCGCGGTGTCACCATCCGTGGCTTCTACGACGTCTCCGGCTTCCGCGCCGACGCCGACGTCATGATCTGGCTGCACGGCGACGACGCGCAGGCGATCCAGGCGGTGCTGCGGGACATCCGGCGCACGGCGCTGTTCCAGGAGGCCGAACCGGTCTGGCACGCGATGGCCATGCACCGCGAAGCCGAGTTCAACAAGCGGCACACGCCGGCGTTCCTGCGTGGCAAGGACCCCGAGGCCTGGATCACGGTCTACCCGTTCGTCCGGTCCTACGAGTGGTACCTGCTGCCCGAGGACGAGCGGTCGAAGATGCTCCGCGACCACGGTGTCGCCGGTGCCAAGTACCGGCGCGTGCTCACCAACACCATCGCCGCCTTCGCCCTCGGCGACTACGAGTGGATCCTGCCGCTCGAGAGCCCCGACCTGGTCGACCTCGTCGACCTGATGCGCGACCTCCGCTACACCGAGGCCCGCATGCACGTCCGCGAAGAAGTGCCCTTCTACACGGGTCGTCGCGTGACGACCGCCGAACTCCCGGAGGTGCTGTCATGACCGACACCAGCATGATCACGAACGGACAGACCGTCCTCGCCGCCACCCCCGCGGCGGCGTCCGGCCCGGAGCACGTCGAGGAGCCGACCGCGTACGACGCGATCCTGCTCGCCGGCTTCGGCGGACCGGAGGGCCAGGACGACGTCATCCCGTTCCTCCGCAACGTCACCCGCGGCCGCGGGATCCCGGACGAGCGTCTCGAAGAGGTCGCGCACCACTACCGGCACTTCGGCGGCGTCAGCCCGATCAACGCGCAGAACCGTGCGCTCAAGGCCGCGCTCGAGACCGAGCTCGCGTCCCGTGGCATCGACATGCCCGTCCTCTGGGGCAACCGCAACTGGGAGCCCTACCTCGAAGAGGCGTTCACCGAGGCGGCCGACAAGGGCTACACCAAGCTCGTCGCGATCGCCACGAGCGCGTACTCGTCGTTCTCCAGCTGCCGTCAGTACCGCGAGGACTACGCCCGCGTGCTGAACGAGACCGGCCTGATCGACACCATCCAGATCGACAAGATCCGGCAGTTCTTCGACCACCCCGGCTTCGTCCGGCCGTTCATCGACGGTGTCCGCGACGGCATGGCCCGGGCGATCGCCGAGAACGACGGCCTCGACGTCGCGACCGAGCTGCAGGTGCTGTTCTCCACGCACTCGATCCCCTCGACCGACGCCGCCCGGTCCGGCCCCGACTTCCGCGGGTTCGACGAGCACGGCGCGTACGAGGCCCAGCACCTGGCCGTCGGCGAGGTCGTCCTCGACCAGGCGTGGGCAGAGCTCCTCGAGCAGCCCGAGCACGCCCACCTGCAGGGCACGTCGAAGCCCGCCTGGAAGCTCGTCTACCAGTCGCGCTCCGGCCCCCCGACGCAGCCGTGGCTCGAGCCGGACATCAACGACTACATGAACGAGGACCTCAAGGGCGGCCCGACCCGCGCCGTCCTCATCGTGCCGCTCGGCTTCGTGAGCGACCACATGGAGGTCATGTGGGACCTCGACGAGGAAGCCACCGAGACCGCCGGCGAGCTCGGCTACTGGTCGCTCCGCACGCAGACCCCCGGCATCGACCCCGCGTACGTCTCCGGACTCGTCGACCTCGTGCTCGAGCGGGTCAACGGCACCCCGAAGGCCGAGCGTCCGCACATGACCGACATCGGCCCCTGGTACGACGTGTGCCGCCCGGGCTGCTGCGAGAACGTGCGAGCGGGGTTCAAGCCCGCCGCCGCCGGCGTCGCTCCGTGACCGACGGCTCCACATCGAAGGACCCAGCAGTGCAGGACCCCGCAACACCGAAGACCCCGGGTGACAGGCCCGCGATCCGGCTCGGCACCCGTGCCAGCCGGCTCGCGGTCGCCCAGTCCCAGGACATCGCCGACCGGCTCGCCAAGGCGTCCGGTCGGCCGGTGGAACTCGTCACCGTGACCAGCGAGGGCGACACGAACCGTGCCTCCCTGGCGTCCCTCGGCGGTACCGGTGTCTTCGCGTCGGCCCTCCGTGAAGCCCTCGTGGCGCACGAGGTCGACGTCCTCGTGCACTCCCTCAAGGACCTGCCGACCGCGCCGTACCCGGGCCTGACCATCGGGGCCGTGCCGAAGCGTGCCGACGCCCGTGACGTCCTGGTGGCCCGGAACGGTGCGACGGTCGAGACCCTGCCCGAGGGCGCGACGGTCGGGACGGGTTCGCCCCGCCGGGCCGCGCAGCTCCGTGCCGATCGGCCCGACCTGGATGTCGTGGACATCCGCGGCAACATCGACACCCGGCTCGCACGGGTCGAGGACGACCTCGACGCCATCGTGCTCGCGGCCGCCGGGCTCGGCCGCATCGGTCGGCTCGACGCCGCGACCGAGCTGCTCGACCTGGGCTTCTGGCCGAGTGCTCCCGGACAGGGTGCCCTGGCCGTCGAGATCCGCGCGGACGAGGACGACCGGAACCTGCTCGCCGCCCTGCGGAAGATCGAGCACGCCCCGACCCGCCTCACGGTGACCGCCGAGCGCGAGGTCCTGGCGAAGCTCGAGGCCGGTTGTTCCGCGCCGATCGGGGCGACGGCCGTCGTCGACGCCGAGATGCTCCTGGTGTCAGCGACCGTGTACAGCCCGGACGGGTCCGAGTACCGCACGGCCTCGCACGCGGCGATGCTCGACGGCTCCGCGCAGGACCGGCTCGACGAAGCCCTGTCGGTCGCCGGCCGGGTCGCCGACGAACTCCTCGAGAACGGTGCCGCCGAACTCGCCGACCTGCCCGCGACCAGCGGCCCCGGCACGGACGAACCGGACACCGGGCACACCGCCGGCCCCGGGCTGGCGAGCCCGGCCGAGTAGGGCGGGCACCACGGACGACACCCGGAGCCCCACGGACACCGCTGCCTCGGACACCGCTGCCACGGACACCGCTGCCACTGGCCGCGCTGTCGTGCTGGTGCCGCGTGGCGGTGGCTGGGGTGCCCGGGTCGCCGAGTCCGCTCGGGCGCGGGGGCTCGAGCCCGTGGTGGTGCCGCTCATCACGGACGAGCCGCCTGCGGATACCGGCCCGCTCGACGCGGCGATCGCGCAGCTCCGCGCGGCAGCAGCCGCCGGTACGGGCCCCTGGCTCGTGGTGACCAGTGCGACCACCGTGCGCGTGCTCGTGGGACGCATGGCGGGCCTCCCGTCCGGCGTCCGCGTCGCCGCCGTCGGCACCGCGACCGCACGCGCTGCCCGCGCGGCCGGCTGGCCCGTCGACCTGGTTCCGGACGACGCCTCGGCAGCGGGACTCGTGGCCGCCCTGCCGGACACCGACTCCCTGGTCGTGCACCCGCGCTCCGACCTCGCCGCGCCGACCCTGGTCGACGGCCTGCGGGAGCGGGACATCCTGGTGGTCGACGTGGTCGCGTACCGTACCGTGGGCACCGGCGACGGGCCGATCACCCTCGACCCGGCGCCGGACGTCGTCCTCGTGACGAGCGGCAGCGTCGCCCGCGAAGTCGCCCGCCGCCTCACCCCACTGGACCCGCGGACCCGGATCGCCTGCATCGGCCCGGGCACCGCCACCGAGACCCGCGATGCCGGACTGCCCGTGCACGTCGTCGCGGCCGAGCGGTCCGCCGAAGCCCTGCTCGACGCCGTCGTCGAGACCCTCACCCCACACCCCGAACAGGAAGGTCACTCGTGACTGGACGCTTCCCCCAGGTCCGCCCCCGACGTCTCCGGGCCACCCCCGCGATGCGTCGACTCGTCGCCGAGACCCGGCTCCACCCCGCCGAGCTCGTGCTGCCGATGTTCATCCGCGAAGGCGCCACCGACGCCATCGACATCACGAGCATGCCCGGGGTCCAGCAGCACTCCCTCGACTCGTTCCGCCGCGCGCTCAACGAGGCCGCGTCGGTCGGGATCGGCGGCGTGAACCTGTTCGGGGTGCCCGAGCACAAGGACGCCGTCGGGTCCGGCGCGACCGACCCGGACGGCATCCTCAACGTCGCGATCCGGGTGGCGAAGGAAGAGGTCGGGGACGCGCTGGTCGTGCAGTCCGACCTGTGCCTCGACGAGTTCACCGACCACGGCCACTGCGGGGTGCTCGCGAGCGACGGTTCGGTCGACAACGACGCCACGCTCCTGCGGTACCGGGACATGGCGGTCGCACAGGCCGAGGCCGGTGCCGAACTGGTGTGCCTGAGCGGGATGATGGACGGCCAGATCGCCGCCGCCCGCGACGCCCTCGACGGCTCCGGCCACTCCGGCACGGCGCTGCTCGCCTACGCCGCGAAGTACGCCTCCGCCTTCTACGGGCCGTTCCGGGAGGCCGTGGCCTCGACCCTGCAGGGTGACCGCCGCACGTACCAGCTCGACTCCGGCAACGGGCGAGAGGGGCTGCGCGAGGTCGAGCAGGACATCGAGGAGGGCGCCGACATCGTCATGGTGAAGCCCGCCATGAGCTACCTCGACGTCCTCGCCCGCACCGCTGACTCGTCGCCGGTGCCGGTCTGGGCGTACCAGATCTCCGGCGAGTACGCGATGATCACCGCAGCCGCCCAGAACGGCTGGATCGACCGGGACGCCGCGGCGATGGAGGCCCTCATCGGCATCAAGCGCGCCGGCGCCGATGCGATCCTCACCTACTTCGCGGTCGACATCGCCCGCAAGCTGAACGACGAAGCGGGTCTGCGCGCCTCCGGCAGCACCGCGGACGTCGCCGGCATCGCCACGACCGGGAAGGCACCCGAATGACCCCGACGACGACCAACGACCAGCTGTTCGGCCGCGCGAAGAACAGCATCCCGGGCGGCGTGAACTCCCCGGTCCGTGCCTACGGCTCCGTCGGCGGCACCCCACGGTTCCTCGTCAACGCGAAGGGGGCCTACGTCACCGACGCCGAGGGTCGCGAGTACGTCGACCTCGTCGCGTCCTGGGGTCCGGCGATCCTCGGGCACGCCCACCCCGGCTCCGTGGAGGCCGTGCAGCAGGCGGCGGCCCGCGGGCTGTCGTTCGGCGCCTCCACCCCGGGCGAGACCGAGCTGGCCGAGCTCGTGAAGCAGCGGGTGCAGGTCGACGGCGACGGTCCGATCGAGAAGCTCCGCATGGTGTCCACCGGCACCGAGGCGACGATGACCGCGATCCGCCTGGCCCGCGGGTACACCGGCCGCGACCTGCTCGTGAAGTTCGCCGGGCACTACCACGGCCACTCGGACTCGCTGCTGGCCGAGGCCGGCTCGGGTGTCGCGACGCTCGCCCTGCCCGGCAGTGCGGGCATCACCGCCGAGACCGCCGCGCAGACCCTGGTGCTGCCGTACAACGACCTGGACGCCGTCCGCCGCGCGTTCGACGAGCACTCCGGGCGCATCGCCGCCGTGATCGTCGAGGCCGCCGCCGCGAACATGGGCGTCCTGGCCCCCGACCGCGGCTTCAACCGGGCGCTGTCGCAGATCACCAGCTCGAACGGTGCGCTGCTCATCGTCGACGAGGTCCTCACCGGCTTCCGCGTCGGACCCGCCGGCTGGTGGGGCCTCGAGGCGTCGAACACCGTCCCCGACGGCGCCGGGTGGAAGCCCGACCTGGTCACCTACGGCAAGGTCATCGGTGGCGGTATGCCCCTCGCGGCACTCGGTGGTCGCCGCGAGGTGATGGACTTCCTCGCCCCGCTCGGCCCGGTGTACCAGGCGGGCACGCTGTCCGGGAACCCGCTGGCGGTCGCCGCCGGCATCGCCACGCTCCGTGCCGCCACGGCGGACGTCTACGCGCACCTCGACCGCACCGCCGACGTGGTGTCGCGGGCGACGAGCGAGGCCCTGTCGGCCGAGGGCGTCGCACACACCGTGCAGCACGCCGGCAACCTGTTCTCGTTCGCGTTCACGGACACCCCGCCGCGGAACTACGACGACGTCCGGGCGCAGGACGTCTTCCGGTACGCGCCGTTCTTCCACAGCATGCTCGACTCCGGCATCACGCTGCCGCCGAGTGTGTTCGAGGCGTGGTTCCTCACCGCGGCGCACGACGAGCGTGCGGTGTCGCAGATCCTCGACGCCCTGCCCGCCGCCGCGAAGGCCGCTGCCGCCGCCTGACCCCCGCAACACGCAACGTCGGCGTCGTCACGCAGCGCAATGTCGCTGCGGAACGGCGCCGACGTTGCGTTTCGCGAGACGGACGGGCGGACGGGAGGCGCGGGGCGGCTAGTCCGCTCGGCGTGCGTGCCAGCGCCCACCGCTGCGCTCGACCGCCAGCGGGAAGTCGAACGCCGCCGACACCCGCGCCGAGCTGATGACCTCGTCCGCGCGCCCCTGCGCCACGACGGCCCCGTCACGCAGCAGCATCGCGTGCGAGGTGGACGCCGGCAGGTCTTCGAGGTGGTGGGTGACCATCACGCTGCCGAGCTCCGGCTGCCGCACCCGCAGCGCGTCGACGGTCTCGAGCAGGTGTTCCCGGGCGGCGACGTCGAGCCCGGTCGCCGGTTCGTCGAGCAGCAGCAGCCGCGGCTCGGCAATCAGCGCCCGCGCGATCAGTGCCCGACCCCGTTCACCCTGCGACAGCACCGGCCAGCGGGCGTCCCGGCGGGCGGACAGTCCGACGTCGGCGACGTGCTGCTCGGCACGGGCGACCTGCTCGGCGGTCGGCTCCCACCGCACCATGAGGTCGGTCGTGCCGGTCAGCCCGGTGAGCACGGTCTCCAGGACGGTGAGCGGTGAGAGCATCCGGTGCCGTGGGTCGACGTGGCCGATGTGTTCGCGGAGCTGCCGGACGTCGACCCGCCCCAGGCGGTGCCCGAGCAACTCGACGGTGCCCGAGGAGGGGTGCCCGGTCGCGCCCAGGACGGCCAGCAGCGTGGACTTGCCCGCGCCGTTCGGGCCGAGCAGTGCCCAGTGCTCGCCGGCCCGGACGGTCAGCTCGACGTCGTGCAGCAGGTCGCGGCCGCCGCGGGTGATGCGGAGTCCGGAGGTGCGGAGGAGGGCGTCGGTCATCCCGTCATCCTCGCGCATCCCGGTGGACCCGACGGCGGTCAGGCCTTCGCGGCCCGGGCGGTGGCGAGGTGCTCGGCCATCGCGCGACCGAGTCCGCGGACGAGTGCTCCGCCGGCCTCCCCGTCGCGACCCTTCGCGGCGGCGCGGAAGCCGTCGAGGGCCTGTTCGACGTCCCAGAAGACGAACTCGGGCTCGCCGATCCGGACGAACTTCGCCCGGTTCAGCAGCGATTCGCTCGTCTTGAGCAGCAGTTCGTTGCCGGACTTCTGCACCATGAACGCGATCGCGCGGTCGATGTCGTCGTTGAGGGCGCGGTCCTCGGCCTTCGCGTGGGCGCGCATGTCGTCGAGGATGGCGCCGAACGCCTTCACGTCGTCGTCCTCGAAGCGGGGGAAGGACCAGCGCGCGGCGAGTTCACCGAAGCCGAAGAGCATCTGGAAGGCGTCGTCGTAGGCTTCGCGGGTCGGGGAGGCGACGCGGGTGTACCGGTTCGCCTCCATCTCGACCAGGCCGTAGTCGACGAGCTTCGCGATCGCCTCGCGGATCGGGGTGCGACTCACACCCAGCCAGGCGACGAGCTCGTCGTCGTTGAGACGTTCGCCGGCCTGGAGGGTCCCGTCCTGGATGGCCGCGAGCATCTTCTCGAGGACGACGTCCCGGAGGAGCTTGCGCGGCGAGTTCTCGACGGTCGACTTGGGTACCGGCATCCGGGTCTCCTTCAGAAGGTGTTCGGTATTCAAATCCTAACGTGACATTGCGCAAACGGTTGCAAAATCACTGGCGGGAGGCGCGGATCACCGCCGCACGTCGACCACCGTCCGCCCGTGCACCCGTCCGGCGACCACGGCAGCGCCGACCTCGATCGCCTCGGCCAGCCCGACGGTCCGCGACACCGCCCGGAGCAGCGCCGGGTCGAGGTCCGTCCCCAGCCGCGCCCACGCCCGCTGCCGCAGGTCGAGCGGCGCCGCGACCGAGTCGATGCCGAGCAGCGACACCCCGCGCAGGATGAACGGCAGCACCGTCGTCGGCAGCGCGGTGTCCTGCGCCAGCCCGCACGCCGTGACCGCCCCGCCGTACCGCGTCGCCGCGAGGACGTTCGCCAGGGTCGCACCGCCGACGCTGTCCACCGCACCCGCCCAGACCGCCCGCTGCATCGGCTTTCCGGGGTCGGCGAACTGCGCACGGTCGACGACGTCCGTCGCGCCGAGGGCCCGGAGCGAGTCGCCGTTCTCCGGCCGACCGGTCGACGCCGTCACCCGGTACCCACGAGCCGCGAGCAGGGCGATCGCCACCGTGCCGACGCCGCCCGAGGACCCGGTCACCAGGACCGGTCCGTCCTCAGGCGCGACCACCCGCTCGAGCGCCAGGACGCTGAGCATCGCCGTGAAGCCGGCCGTGCCGATCGCTGCCGCCAGGTCGTCGTCGATGCCGTCCGGCAGCGCGACGAGCGAGTCCACCGGGACCACGCACTGCTCCGCCCAGCCGCCGTGTCGCGTCTCGCCCGCGCCCGCGCCGGTGAGGACCACGCGCTCGCCGACGGCCACGTCCTGCACGTCCGAGCCGACCGCGACGACGGTGCCCACCACGTCGATGCCAGGCACGAGCGGATCGGCCCGCACCACGCCGGGGTCGCCGGCGACGGCCAGGCCGTCCTTGTAGTTGACGCTCGACCTCGTGACGGTGACCAGGGCCTCCCGGGCGCCGGGAGCGGGCAGGTCGACGTCGGTGACGACGGGGGCGGCGGAACGGGACACGAGGACGGCGCGGGTCATGCGCGCGACGCTACCCCGGGCCTCCCGGTCGGGTGCGGGCCTGATGCGTGCCCGACGGTTCGCGCTCAGCGACACCGTTCGCGCCCGCTCGCCCGAGCAGTGTCGCTGAGCGCGAACCGCGCCCGCGGACGGCCCGCGATCAGCCGAACATGATGGCGGCCTCGTCGTACCGGTCCTGCGGCACGGTCTTCAGCTCGCCGAGCGCGTCCGCGAACGAGACGTGCACGATCTCCGTCCCCTTCAGCGCGACCATCCGGCCCCAGCGCTCCTCGACGACCGCGTCGATCGCCGCCAACCCGAGCCGGGTCGACAGCACCCGGTCGTACGCCGTCGGGGTGCCACCGCGCTGGATGTGCCCCAGCGTCGTCGCGCGGGTCTCGATGCCGGTCATCTCCTCGATGAGCGGGGCGAGGCGCTCGCCGATGCCACCCAGGCGCGGCCGGCCGAACGCGTCCAGGCCGCGCTCGGTGTGGGCGGTGTCCTCGTGGTCGGGGACGAAGCCCTCGGCGACCACGACCAGGGGTGCGCGTCCGCGGTCGTAGGCGGCCTGCACCCACTCGCCGATCTGCGCCAGCGACGTCTTCTGTTCGGGGATGAGGATCGCGTGCGCGCCCGCCGCCATGCCCGAGTGCAGGGCGATCCAACCGACGTGGCGGCCCATCACCTCGGCGACCATGCAGCGGGAGTGGGACTCGCCGGTGGTGCGGAGGCGGTCCATCGCCTCGGTCGCGATCGCCACGGCGGTGTCGAACCCGAACGTGTAGTCGGTGGCGCCCAGGTCGTTGTCGACCGTCTTCGGCACGCCGACGATCTGCAGGCCGGCGTCGGTGAGGCGCTTCGCGGCGGCCAGGGTGCCCTCGCCGCCGATCGCGACGACGGCGTCGATGCCGTGCCGCTCCAGCGTCTTCGTGATGTTGTCGACGCCGCCGTTCGGACCCTCGAAGGGGTTCGTCCGGCTGGTGCCGAGGATCGTCCCGCCCTGCTTCGCGATGCCCTGGATGTCCTTGCGGCCGAGCGGCACGATGTCGCCCTCGACAACACCCCGCCAGCCGTCGCGGAAGCCGACGAACTCGTGGCCGTGGATGGCGATGCCCTTGAGCACGATGGCGCGGATGACCGCGTTGAGGCCGGGGCAGTCGCCGCCGGAGGTGAGGATGCCGATGCGCATGGTGACTCCCGTGGTCGGGTCCGGAGGGACGTGCCCATCATCATGGCCGATGCAGGCTCGGTGTGGTCGTGCGCGTCGGGATCTGTGGACTTCTCCGATCCCTCGTGGCGACACCGCATCCGTTTCGGAATGTGTAGTTTTACCGGACAGTAGCCGCAATGACGCGGCTACCAGATGGAGGAGGACCACCATGACGTCGACACGAACTGCGAAGGGCTTCCGGAGCGTTCCGTTCGCGTCGGCGCTCGCGCTCGCCCTCGTCCTGATCGGTGCGACCGTCGCGACGGCGACTGCGGGGACGCCGAACCAGGTCCTGGGAGCCGTGGTCCTGGGGCTGACATCAGCCGGTGCCGGCACCGCCCTGGGCGTGGTGATCCGCGCTCGGCGTCGACGGCCATGGTGCTGAACCGAGCGTTGCGGCGCTGACCCGACTGCTCCTCGGTCGGGAAGTGTCCGTACCGGCGCTTACCATCCCTGCATGCCCTCCGTCCGTCCCGTCGCCGCCGCTCCGGCGGTCCGTCCCGGCGCGGACGACGGTGCGGGTCGCGTGGACACCGTGTACCGGCCGGGAGGCCCGGTGGACGTGGTCGCGACGCTGCGGCCCCTGTCGCGCGGCTCCGGCGACCCGGCCCACCGGGTGGTCGGCTCCGACGTGTGGCTCGCGCTCCGGACGCCTGACGGGCCTTCGTCGGTGCTCGTGCGCCCCGTCGGTGACACCGTCGCGATCAGTGCCTGGGGTGCCGGAGCGTCGTGGGCGGTCGCGCACGGACCGGACCTGGTCGGCCGCGGGGACGACTGGACCGAGCTCGACGTGTCCGCACATGCCTTCCTCGCCCAGGCTCGACACCGTCAGCCGGGGTTACGGCTGCTGCGGACGAACACCGTCGTCGCGATGCTCGTGCCGGCGATCATGGAGCAGAAGGTGACCTCCCGCCAGGCCTGGCGGGCGTGGCGGTACCTCGTGCAGCGCTTCGGCACGCCCGCTCCCGGACCGGCTCCGGCGGGCATGGTCGTCCCGCCGGACGCTGACACCTGGGCGCGGATCCCGAGCTGGGAGTGGCACAAGGCCGGCATCGAGCCCGGACGGTCGGCGACGGTGATGCGCGTCGTGCAGGTCGCGCCGGCGCTCGAGCGGACGCTGACCCTGGGCCGCGGCGGCGAACTCGTCGCGAGCCGGCTGCAGTCGATCCCGGGCGTCGGGCCGTGGACCGCTGCCGAGACGGCGCAACGGGCGCATGGCGATCCGGATTCGCCGAGCGTCGGGGACTACCACGTGCCCGCCCTCGTCGGGTGGGCGCTCACCGGCGGACCGGTCGACGACGACGGGATGCTCGAGCTGCTCGAACCCTGGCGGGGGCACCGGGAGCGGGTCGTGCGGTTGATCGCGGGCTCGGGCTTCCGGAAGCCGACCTTCGGGCCGCGGATGACGATCCAGGACCACCGCTACCACTGACCTCTTTCCTGAGCAAGGGGACAGATATGTCGGTCCTCTTGCCGACTTCCGGACGGTCCACGGTCGCCGCTACCGTCGCCCACGGGGGCGAAGGGGTCGTCCCCGGAGAGGGGAAACGTGGACAGCGAAGACCACGTCACAGGACCGACCAGGCGGCAGGTACTTGCACTCGCCGGCGCTGCTGCCGGTGTCGCTGCGCTCGGTGGTGTCGGTTTGGGGGCTGCACCTGCTCGCGCAGCCGTCGCCTGGCGGTACCCGTTCGACAGCGAGTACCCGGTGTCGAGTGGATTCGGACCGCGTCCCGTACCGGTGGAGGGCGGGAGTTCGAACCATGAGGGGATCGACTTCGCGGCTGGCCTCGGCGTGCCGATCCATGCGGTTGCGGCAGGAACCGTGATCACCGCTGGCGTCCTCACGAACTGGGAGGGCTTCGGGAACCTCACCCGGATCCAGCACGCTGACGGCTACACGAGTTGGTACGGGCACCAGAGCTCGATCGCGGTCCGTGTCGGTGCGACCGTTTCTGCCGGGCAGTACATCGGCAAGGTGGGATCGACTGGGACGTCGAGCGGCCCTCACCTGCACCTCGGTATCTCCACGTCCGGTGGTTTCATCGACCCGTCGTTCATCTTGAGTGCGCCGAAGTCCGATGACTCGAGCGCACCGGAAGCTCCGCGTGACGATGACTTCGCGCTCATCAAGTCCCCCGGACGCGGGGCTGCGATCATCGGCGCCGGGTACTTCCGCGCCCTGCCGACCGCGGAGTTCGAGGCCTGCGGACTTGCGCTCGCCGGTCAGCCGTTCGAGGGCAACGACCGCGAGTTCGACCTCTGGAAATCCATCGCGCTCAGTGGCACCACGGCTGCCTGATCGACACACCGACACGACCACGAACCATCAAGGGGAGAAGACAATGAAGCTCATCCAGTCCACCAATCGGGGTATCGCCGTCGTCGGGCCCGGCTACTTCCGCGGCCTCAAGAACCAGGAAGAACTCCAGGCCGCACTGAAGGTCTGGGGGGACCCGCTCGTCGGGAACGACCGGCAGTTCGACGTCTGGAAGGCCATCGCACTCCAGGGCACGTCCGCCTGACTGGCAGGGGACGGGAGGTCCGTGGCGATGCCGCCACGGACCTCCCGTCCTGAGTCAGGGGTGGTGGGTGCCCTCGCCGGCCAGCACCGCGCGGTAGCCCTCGCGGAAGGTCGGGTAGCGGAACGCGAAGCCCGTCGAGCGGAGCAGCGCGTTCGACAGGCGCTTGTCACCACCCGCCTGCCGGTCCGATGCCGGGCCGTGCTCCGGTGTCGGCAGACCGAGTTCGTCGGCGAGGAACCGCAGCACGTCGTCGAGCCGGACCGGCTCGTCGTCCGTCCCGAGGTACGTCGGCGCCGGGTCGTCCAGCGTCGCGAGGTGCACGATCGCGGCGGCGGCGTCGTCGCGGTGGATGCGGTTCGTGTGCGGCGACGACGCGTCGGCCGGAGCGAGCCGGGCGCTGCCGGAGCGCACCTGGTCGATCAGCCGCTCGCGGCCGGGGCCGTAGATGCCCGACAGGCGGAGCAGCACCGCGCCGGCGGCCCGTTCCCGGAGCAGCGCTTCGGCCTCGACCAGGACCCTCGCCGTCGGGGTGCCGCCGGTCGCCGGGGTCTGTTCGGTGACCTCGCTGCCGTCGGACACGTCGTACACGGCGGTCGAGGACACGACGACGACCCGCGGGCTCGCCCCCGATCGGTCGATGCCGTCGAGCACGTTCCGCAGGCCGTCGACGTAGGTGGCGCGGTACTCGTCCGGGTCGCGGCTGCCCGCGGCCAGGGCGACGACGACGATCGCGGTGTCGGGGTCGATCTCGGGGACGTGGCTCCGGAGGTCGGTGCTCCGGCCCTCGATCGGCACCGGCAGGAGTTCAGCGCGGCGACGGAGGCCAACGACGCGGTACCCGAGGTCGGCGAAGCGGAGGGCGGCCTCGGTGCCGAGGTCGCCGCAGCCGGCGATGACGACGGTCTGGTGTGCTGACATCTGTCGACCTTCCCACGGATGCGGTCACGGCATCACATCGCCGGAGTTGGGTCCGAGCGTCTGCCCGGTGTACAGGTCGCCCGCTGGCGAGGAAGCGAGCAGCAGGGCCGTCGGGGCGACCTCGTGCGGGACACCGAACCGCCCGATGGGGAGCTCGGCTGCCTTGTCGGCCCGCCACTGCGGCGTCATCCGGTCGGTCATCGGCGACACGACCGGGCCGGGTGCGATCGCGTTGACGAGGACACCCCGCCCGCTCCACTCGATCGCCGCGCTCTTGGTCAGCGCGATGACGCCGGCCTTCGCGGCTGCGTAGTGCGCGACCTCGGACCCGCCCTTGATCGCCAGTTGTGAGGCGAGGTTGATGATGCGTCCGCCGCCGTCGCGGAGCATCAGACGACCGACCGCGCGCATCATCAGGAACACACCGGTGAGGTCGACGGCGACGATCCGGTTCCAGTCCGCGGTGGACAGCTCCTCGAGCGGCGTCTGGGAGAGGACACCGGCGGCGTTGACGAGGACGTCGATGCCGTCGAGTTCCGCATCGACGGTCGCGACGACGGCCTCGACGTCCGCCTCGTCCGAGACGTCCAGGACGACGGTCAGGACGTCCAGCCGCCGGGCGACCGCTTCGAGGGCATCGACGTCGCGGTCGGCGACGGCGACCTGTGCACCAGCGGCGACGAAGGCCTCGACGATCGCGAGCCCGATGCCGCTCGCGCCACCGGTGACGAGCGCGGTGGCTCCGTCGAGGTCGAACACGTCGCCGCGCATCAGTCGGCCATCAGGATGGTCATCCCGCCGTCCACGACGAGCTCCTGTCCGGTGACGTACCGCGCCTCACGGCTGAGCAGGAAGCGGATCACGGCCGCCGCCTCCGCCGCGGTCCCGACACGACCCCACGGGATGCGGGCGCCCGCTGCCTGGAGGCCCGCCGCTCCGAGCGAGTTCGTCGCGTCCGTCGACTGCGGTGTCTCGATCAGACCGGGGATGACGGTGTTCACGCGGATCCCGCGCGGCGCCAGTTCGGCGGCGGCGCTCCGGGCCAGCCCGATCACCGCCGCCTTGCACGCGGCGTAGTGGCTGTGCGCGACCCAGCCGTAGACGCCGCCCGCGATCGAGGAGACCGCCACCATCGACCCGCCGGCGCCGAGGTGGCGCGCGCCGGCGCGGAGGGTGCGCATCACGCCGTTGAGGTCGACCTGCACCATGTCGTCCCAGGCGGTGTCGGTCATGGTGTCGAGCGGCTGCCGCCGGAGCACGCCGGCGCCGGCGACGACGTGGTCGACACGGCCCCATCGGTCGAGCGCCGCCTGGAACACGGCGTCGACGTCCTCGGTGCGGCGGACGTCGGCGGGGACGGTCAGCGCTCGACCTCCGGCCGCCTCGACGGCTGCGACGACGACCGAGGGGTCGTGCGGGTCACCGGCGAACACCGGGATGACGATGTCGGCCCCGTGCTCGGCGAGCTGGACGGCGAGTGCTGCGCCGATCCCGCTCGCGGCGCCGGTGATGACGGCGACCCGTCCGGCGAACTCGGAGTACACGGCCTCCGGAGTGGGCGTGCTCAATGCTCGATCACCGCCACGCGCTTGGTCGCGAGCATGATCAGCCCGGAGAGGACCATGCCGCCGGCGCCCACGATGACGGCCGCCGGTCCGAGACCGACGTTGCCGGCGACGAGTGCGGTGAGCACGGCGGACCCGATGATCGATCCCGGCTGGCCCATGGCGGTGACGAACGCCGAACCGGTGGCGCGGCAGCTGGAGTCGAAGCACTCCGCCTGCAGGAACAGCAGGGAGGCGTAGGGGCCGAGCAGGAAGAACAGCGTCAGCATGTACGTGATCAGGACGTACCCGAAGTCGTCCGGGCCGAGGACGAACAGGGTCCAGCACACCCCGGCGAGCAGCCAGCCGCCGACGATGGTGGTCTTGCGGCCGATGACGTCCCCGAGCCAACCGTGGAACAGGTACCCGGCGGCGCCGACGACGTTGGAGAGCACGATGATCAGCAGCGACATGCTCGTGTCGACGCCCTTCACGTCCTCGAGCATCGTGGTGCCGAGCACGCTCGTCGTGGTGATGCCGAAGTAGTTCACGATCCACGCGATCGACAGCACGACGGTGTTGCGGGCGTAACGCTTGCCGAAGATCGCCCGCAGTGACGGTCGCTCGTCCTCGACGACCCCGAAGCGGGCCGCGATCCGGCTCGCCTCGTCGGCGCGACCGGACTTCCGGAGCTGCCGCAGGTACGTGTTGAGACGGTGCTGCGGGGTCTCCTTGATGCCCTTGCGCAGGAACAGCACGAACAGCGCGGGGACGGTGGCGACGAGGAACGCGATCCGCCACGAGTCGGGTCCGAACAGCCCGTTGATCCCGGCGATGAACGCGGCGGCCAGGAGGGCACCGATCGGCCACCCGGTCTGCACCAGGCTGTAGAAGAAGCCGCGGCGCTTCCTGATGCCCTCGATCTCGGTGAGGGCGAAGACCTCGTTGAGGTAGGTGGAGTTGACGGACTGCTCCGCCATGCCGAACCCGCTCAGCGCGCGGAAGCCGACGAGCGAGGCGACCCCGGTCGAGGCCGCCGTCAGCAGGGACGACAGCGCCGCGCCTCCGATCGTGACCATCATGCCGCGGCGGCGACCGAGCCGGTCGACGAACAGCCCGACCAGGATGACGACGACGAAGACCCCGACGCTGACGAGGGTGTTGGCCAGCAGCGCGGTCTGCTGGTTCCACCCGAAGTCCTCGGCGATCCGGGGCAGGAGCGTGCCGAACATGATGAAGTCGTAGACGGCGAGGGTCCAGGCGAAGAAGGCCAGGGTCGCGCCCCGTTTGGTCTCGGCGGCGCCGATGGCCGGGAACGTCCCGGTGTCGAGCTGGACGTCCTCCGGCTCGCGGATGGTCGTGGTGGACATGGTCTTCCTCTCGATGCTGCGGTGCTGGCGGATCGGGTGGGCCGTGCGTGGTGGTTCCGGCCGTGGATCAGGAACGGGGATCAGGAACGGCGCTGCGGGAGGAGCCCCGGCCGCGCGCGCGGAACTCCGCGTGCACCCGGTCCTGCGGAGCGTCGACGGCGAGCAACACGGCGAGCAGCAGACGGGACTTGAGCCCGTCCAGGTACCCGGCGGGGACGAGTCCGGCGGCGAGCAGGTCGATCTCGCCGCCGCGGAAGCCGTAGGTCGCCGCGAGGGTGGGCCCGGCGCCGGTCCGCGACGCCATGACGACCGGCATCCGCCGGGCCAGCGTGCGGACGGCGTCGAGGGTGCGTTCCGAGACGTGCCCGCCGCCGAAGCCCTCGATGACCGCGCCGCGGTAGCCGAGGTCCCCGAGCGCCTCGAGGACGCGTCCGTCGTCGTCGAGGCTGACGCGGTGCAGGGCGACCGGCGGCAGCGGGGCGACGTGGTCGGTGACGGCGGGTGCCTGCTGTGCGGGTGCGTGGAAGACGGGCAGCCCCTCCGCGACCCAGCCGAGTGGCCCGGTCCCGGGGGAGGCGAACGCCCCGGTCGAGGACGTGTGCGCCTTCCGGACCGTGCTGGCGGCGTGGACCTCGTCGTCGAGCACGACGAGCACGCCGCGCCCCCGTGCGGCCGGTTCCGCGGCCACGCGCATCGCTGCCAGCAGGTTCGCCGGCCCGTCCGCGCCGGGAGCGGACGCGTGGCGCATGGCGCCGGTGACCACGAGCGGTTCCGGGCGGTCCCAGCCGAGGTCGAGCAGGTAGGCGGTCTCCTCGATGGTGTCGGTGCCCTGCGAGACGACGACACCCGATGCGCCGGTCGCGACGGCTCGCCGTGCGGCTCGGAGGGCGCTCTGCACGTCGGCGAACCCCAGGGACGGCGAGGGGACCAGGGTGAGCTGGTGTGCGTCGACCCGGGCGGTCTGTGCGATCGCGGGCACGCCGGCGAGCAGGTCGTGGGCGTCGAGTCGCGGGACCGCACCGGGCCGGTGAGCGGGGCCTCCCGTGTCTCCGGTGCCTCCGCTCGTGACGCTCGCGATGGTCCCGCCGAGGGCCAGGTAGGTCACCGTCGGCAGCGTGGTGCCGATCACAGCGCCGGCTCCCGCCGTCGGGCCACCGCTTGCGCGAGGCTCCGGTACGTCCAGTCGGCGTCGTCGTCCGGACGGGAGGCACGCAGCCGCTCCGCCACGACGGTCCAGTCGGTGGTCCCCGGCCCGACCCGGTCGACCGCGTCCAGCACCCCGTCGACACCCTGCGCGAGGACACCCTGACCGGTCGGTCCGACGACGAGCACCCGGACGGTCCCGGGCGCCTCGTGCACCCGCACGTGTTCCGGGGCGAACAGGCGGGCACCCCAGGCGACCAGCGCCAGTTGCGCCCGCTTGCGTGCTGCCGGCGAGTCCTCGACACCACGGGCGTACCCGTCACGCGTCCCGCCGGCGCTGCCGCACGCGCCGCACATCAGTACTCGCGCGGACGCTCGGGGCGGGCGAAGGGGAAGCGGACGCGGAAGTCGTCGGCGATCTCGTTCATGGTGACGAACCGGACGCCCTCGTGTCCGCCGATGTACTCGATGAGCCGTTCGATCATGAGCAGCACCTGCGGTCGCCCGGACACGTCGGGGTGGATCGTGATCGGGAACACGGCGTAGTCGAGCTCGCGGTACACCCAGTCGAACTGGTCCTTCCACATCTGCTCGACGTCGCGGGGGTTGACGAAGCCGTGGCTGTTCGGGCTCGACTTGATGAACATCATCGGCGGCAGGTCGTCGACGTACCAGTTCGCGGCGATCTCGACGAGGTCGATCTCGTGGCCGTGCACCAGCGGCGTCATCCAGGTGTGCGGGTCCTGGGCGTAGTCGATCGGCGTCCACGAGTCGCCGACGATCGAGTAGTACGGGACGAAGTCCTTGTGCTGCTGGCTGTGGTCGTAGCTGAACCCGAACTTCTCCAGCAGCGTCGGCGTGTAGGCGCTCAGCTCCCACCACGGGGCGACGTAGCCGGTCGGCTGGGTGCCGGTGAGCCGGGTGATGAGTTCGACCGAGCGCTCCATGACGGCGTCTTCCTGCGCCTCCGTCATCGCGACCGGGTTCTCGTGGCTGTACCCGTGGGCGCCGATCTCGTGCCCGGCGTCGAACAGGGCCTGGCACTGCTCGGGGAAGGTCTCGAGCGAGTGGCCGGGGATGAACCACGTCGCCTTGATGTCGGCACGGTCGAACACGCGCTGCAGCCGGGGCACGCCGGTGCGGCCGGCGTAGATCCCGCGCTGGATGTCCGACGGCGAGTCGGCTCCGCCGTAGGAACCGAGCCAGCCCGCGACGGCGTCGATGTCGACGCCGAAGGACACGAAGATCTCTTTCACCATGGGGCACCCGTCTCTCGTCTGCTCTGCAAGATGTGCAATCGTTTGCAACTGGTGAGAGCGTGCCATCCGACTGTTTCCGTCAGCGTCGGCGGACGTAACGAACGTGTTTCGCCAGATCGGCAACCGGGACGGTGCGTGCACGGTTGCAACCGTTCGCTGCGGCGCTGGCGCGACGATGTGTCACTTACACTGAGCGGATGGGCAGCACGGACGATCAGGTCGGGCACGAGCCCCCGGGTCGTCGCGGCGAGGTCAACCTCCAGGCGATCGCGGGGCGCGCCGGGGTGCACGTCTCGACCGCGTCGCGGGTGCTGCGACAGACCGAGCCGGCCCGGGGCTGGAGTGCTCCGGCCCAGCGCGTGATCGCAGCGGCAGCGGAGCTCGGCTACCGCCCCAACCGGCTCGCCTCGTCGTTGCGCACCCGGCGGTCGAACACCATCGGCGTCGTCATGCCGCGGCTCGCCGACACCGTCATCGCGTCGATCTGCCAGGCCGTCGAGTCGGCTGCCCGTGCCGCCGGCTACCAGCTGCTGCTCACGACCCCGCCCGACGAGATGGGCGCGCAGCTCGAAGCCGTCGACTTCCTGCTCTCACGCCGGGTCGACGGCCTCATCGTCAGCTCCCTGCACCTGTCGTCGCAGATCCCGCGGCTGACCAACCTGTCGGTGCCGATCATCGCGACGAACCGGCACCCCGGCGACTGGCTGCCCGCCGTGGTCGCCGACGACGTCGAGGGCGGCCGGCTCGCCACCGAGCACCTGCTCGCCCTGGGACACCGGCGCATCGGTGTCGTGGCCGGTCCGCGCCACGCCAGCACCGCGGTGGAGCGGGTCGCCGGCTTCCGGCTGGCGCACGAGCAGCGGGACCTGCCGGTCGACGAAGCGCTCGTCGTCCACACCGACTTCGAGGTCGAGGGCGGCGTGGTCGGGGCGCACACCCTGCTCTCGCTCGCCGACCCACCCACCGCCGTCTTCGCCGTCAACGACACCGCGGCCATCGGCGTGATGGGTGCTTCCCGCCAGCGCGGCCTGCGCGTCCCCGAGGACCTGTCGATCGTCGGGTACAACGACATCGCGGTGGTGGCGCAGCTCCCCACACCGCTCACGACCGTGCACTCCCCGCGGGCGACGATGGGGGCCGTGGTCGTCGAACGGTTGCTCGCCGCGATCGGCGGCGGCGCGGTGGACGGGGCGGTCCTGCCGGTGTCGCTCGTGGTGCGGTCCTCGACGGCGGCCCCGGCGCACTGACGACGACGTATGCTCATGTCGACGTCGCGTCGACACCGACGCGTCGTCCGTCCGGATCGTGCCACGAAGTCGAACATCGATGCACTCCTGAGGGGCATGATGGCCACCGTCGACGACGGACCTCTGCACCAGCCGACGCTCGACACGCACGCCGCCTGGCACGACGTCCGCATCGAGGCGGTCGGATCGGACCCCGAGACGGCGGCGGCCGAACTGAGCGCCTTCTACTCGGGCCACGACTGGGCGGTCGTGACGACCGATCGGCCGTTCTCGTACCGCTACAGCGCCGTGGGAGACGGTGACGTGACGCTGCGGCGGTTGCAGTTCTCCGGCGGGCTCCGCGGCACGGTCCCGCCGACGGACGACTACATCGTGCAGTGGCTGACAACCGGGGCGGGCAATCCCGACGTGCTGCAGGACCGCGTCCCGGTGGTCCTGGACGTCCCGATGCTGTTCCCGACGGCGCGCGAGTTCGTCGTCGAGTACGCCGACCACGACCAGCGCCTCGTGCACATGTCCCGCCGACTGGTCCACGAGGTCGCGGACGAACTGTTCCACACGGGTCCGGTCAGCGATCTCGGGATCGACCACCTGCACCCACTCGACCCCGCAGCGGTCGCGCGGTGGCGCAGCAGCCTGCACCTGCTCTCGCGTGAACTCCGGGAAGGTCCCAGCGGCAGGGACGGCGGCAGGAGCGGTGCCCTGCTCCGGGCCGCCCTGTCGCGGGCCGTCGTCGTGGCGTTCCTGCGGATGTACCCGCCGCGAGCGGTCGCGTTGCCCGCCTCGGTGTTCCTGCCACGGCGCGAGCGACTCCGTGCCGCGGTCGAGTACATCCACGAACACATCACCGAGCCGCTCCGGGTCGCGGACATCGCCCTGGCGGCGGGCTTCAGCGTCCGGGCCACCCAGGAGGCCTTCCAGCACTCGATCGGTCGGTCACCGCTCCATTACCTGCAGCACATCCGCCTGCATCGGGTCCGGCTGGACCTCCAGCACGCCGGACCGGGGACCTCGAGCGTCCGCGAGGTCGCCCAGCGGTGGGGGTTCGAGCACCTCGGTCGGTTCTCGGCGGCCTACCGGGTGGCGTTCGGCGAGTACCCGCACACCACACTGCGACGCTGACGGAGCGCCGACGAGACCCGGACGCACCCGCCGCCGGATCCCACCCACGTCCAGATGTCCGACCACACATGTGGTGGGCCTACCGTCAGGATCGGTTGTCGGTCCCGGTGAGCGGCGCAACAGGAAGTCGGCGCTCGTGGATCGTATGCAGGCCATCACATGGCGGAACGACGCGGGTGGGCACTGGACTGCCCGCCGCGACGGGGTCGTCGTCGGCACGATCGACCAGGGCCAGGGGTTCGAGTTGCACTCCACGGACGGCACGGTCCACGGATCGCACAACTCCCTCGGCAACGCGCAGGCACAGCTCGACGCCTGGGCCGCGTGGGGGACCGGGCCGCAACACCCCTAGCTCAGCAGGCCGGTACCAACGGTCCTCGTCGTGCGCAGATCAGGCGGTCGACGCACCACCTTCGGCGGCCGCGTCGCCCGCCGCAGCCGTGCTCGTCACCGGCGCCTCGACCAGTGCCGGGTCCACCGGCTCCGCGACCGACACCGGCGTCACGCTGCGGACGACCGCGTCCGCGTCGGCGATCCCGATACCGGTGAAGAGCGCCGACCAGAGGTCCCGGAGCTGGAGTTCGGTGGCCTCCACCGTGCGCGAGCTCGCCCGGGTGCGCAGGACGCCGAAGGTCGACGAGATCACCAGGTCGGCGGCGCGGACGGCCTCCGGATCGTCGACGTCCAGTCCTCGGGCGACGGCGAAGTGCTCCAGCGTGTACCCCCGCCACGTGAAGGCCCGGGGGAGCGGCTGCCCGGCCTCGCCGAGCTCCTGGCTGACCCGGATCGCCCCGGCGGCGACCGGGCACCGCAGTGCGTCGAGGCACGCGGACAGCAGCATCGTCACCAGGTTCGCGAGGCCCGCGGGCTCGGTCGTCCGCGCCGCCATCTCGAGCCAGCGCGCCTGCTGCTGCTCGACGACGGCCGCGGCGAGGTCGAGCTTCGACGGGAACAGGTGGTACCCGACGGCCGACTTCGGACGGTTCATCGCGGCGGCGACGCTCGCGAACGAGGTGCCGTCGTAGCCGTGCTCGGCGAACTCGGCAGCGGCTGCCTCGACGATCTGCTGGCGTGTGCGGGCCTTCGCGGCCTGGCGTTGGTTCATGCTGCTCCTCGCCCGACGATCCCGGGTGGTTCGTGCCGCTCGATACTACGAGCCCGGTACCACTGTCGCAGGTCAGGGCCGACTGAGCAGTTCATCAGACGATCGTCTGGTGGAACTCGGCACTTTCCCGTGTTCGGACGCCAGGTTGTCACCCACCTCAGTTGCAGCGTCGCGCCCGCGCGCCCTGCGGCTCCGTCGACCTGGAAGGCACACCGTGCAGATCTCCCGCCGCACTGCGCTCCTCGGCATCGCCGCCTCCGTCCCGATCGCCTCGGCCGTCCTGGCCGCCCCCGCCGAAGCGGCGACGACCACGACCGCCACGTCCGCGGCGACCACCGCGTCCGACCCCGGCGTCCTCGCCGTCCAGAAGTGGCTCAACACGACCTTCGGCCACGTCGCCGGCTGGGTGCACGTCACCGAGGACGGCCAGACCGGAGCCGGGACCGTCACCGGTCTCGCCCAGGCGACCCAGTCCCTCCTGGGCATCACGCCCGTCGTGCCGACGGTGGGACCGGCCACCAGGAAGGGTCTCGAGCAGCACGGGGACGTCGGCCACGAGGTCGGACCCGACGCCGAGACCTGGCGGAAGCTGGCCCAGGCCGGGCTCGTCTGCAAGGGCTTCCCGACCGTGGCGACGACCGGCACGTGGGACGCCCCGACCGTCGCCGCGGTGCAGGAGCTCCGGACCGAACTCGGTGTGGCCCTCGGCGTCCCGACGCTCTCCCCCCACCTGTACGGTGCGCTGCTGACCACCGACCTGATCCGGCTCGCCACCGATGGCTCGTCCACCATCCGCTCCGTCCAGCAGTACCTCAACCGCACGTACGCCGAGGCGGACGGCGGAGCGTACGGCAGCACGAGCGGCCTGGTCGACACGAGCACCGCGTCCGCTGCCGTCCGGGCGATCCAGATCGCGTCCGGGTCCGCGTCGGTCGACGGGGTGTGGGGGCCGGGCACCGCAGCCGGTCTGCGCGCCGCGTCCGCCAGCGTCGTCGGCGTCGGCGCGAGCGGGCCGTGGGTCCAACTGGTGACGGCGCTGCTGGTGCTCAACCGCGAACGGGTCCCCTTCGACGACGTCTTCACGGCGGCGGACGCCGACGTGGTCCGCGCGTTCCAGCAGTTCCAGGCGTTCCCGGTCGCAGAGCAGACCGGCACGTGCGACTTCTGCACATGGGCCGCGCTGGCCGCGAGCAGTGGCGACGCCGGCCGCGCGACGACCGGTGCCGACATGGCCACGAAGCTCGACGCCCCCCGGGCCGCGGCGCTGGCCGCCGCCGACGTCCGGGTGGTCGGGCGTTACCTGACGAACTCGCAGGTCTCCGGTGCTCGTGACAAGGCGCTGACGGCCGAGGAGCTGCGGGCGATCGGCGACGCCGGACTCGGGCTGTGGCCGATCTTCGAGGAGGGTGGCGACGAGGCGTCCTGGTTCACCTTCGCGCAGGGGATCGTCGACGCGCACCGCGCCCAGGACGCCGCGAAGCACCTCGGGATCCCGAAGCAGACGACGCTGTACTTCGCCGTCGACCTCGATGCCAGCACGGCCCAGATCGACGACGCGGTGCTCCCGTACTTCCGGGGCGTGGCCACGGGCCTCCGGGACCGCGGGAACGTCCACAAGGCCGGTGTGTACGGCTCCCGCGCCACCTGCTCCGCCGTCAGCCACGCCGGACTCGCGCACTTCTCGTTCGTCGGCGGGCTGTCCACCGGGTGGACCGGCAACCAGCTCCAGCCGCTGCCGTCCAACTGGTCGTTCAACCAGATCCAGGGACGCACGATCGGCTCGGGGGGCTCGGCCACCGAGATCGACGCCGTCGTGGTGTCCGGCCGGGACCCCGGCGTGCCGGCCGCGCACCTGCGTGGACACTGACACGGCCATGCGGATCCCACCCGCCCCGGTCCCGCCCGAGGACCGACCGCCCGCGGTCCCGCCCGTCGGCCCGCCGACCGGCCCGTCGCAGTCGTCCGCGGTCCCACACCAGGTGCTCTACGTCTTCGCCGACTTCCAGGAGATGGTGCGCGTCGACTGCTGGTGCAGCCACGACGGTGACCACGTCGACGCCTACCCCTTCCACGAAGAGATCATCCGTCCGCTCATCGACACCATCGTCCGGCGCGTCCGCCGCCGCCCCAGGAGAGGCCAGACCCCATGAACACCATCACGCCCCCGAGCCCGCTGGGCACCAACCGTCGCAGCCGCACCCAACGTGCCGTGGTCGTCGTGCTGGCCGTCGCCCTGGTGGCGTCGATCGGCGTCCTCGCGGTGCTCGCCGCGACGCCCGCCAGCGCCGCCACGATGACGAGTGCGTCGACGACCACGTCCGAGCAGCAGGTCGCCGCCGCGGACCAGACGGACTCCACACACCTCGACGCGGTCGGCTCCCTGGTGCTCCGCCGTCTGCTGCTCGCCGACCCGGTGGCGCAGTCGAAGTGGCTGAGCGGCAAGCCGATCGCCGACCCGGTGCGCGAGCAGGCGGTCGTCGACGAGGCCGTGTCCCTCGCCCGACAGCAGGGCGTCGACCCGGACCTCGTCACCCGGGTGGTCCGGTCGCAGATCGCGGCGAGCAAGGTCGTCCAGCGCGGCCTCATCACGTCGTGGACGCACCACCCCGCCACCGCTCCGACGACCGCGCCGGACCTGGCGACGATCCGCCCGCAGCTCGACGCGATCGACACCGACCTGGTCGCGGCGATCGGCGCCGCCCAGGCGACCGCCGGCAGCCCGCAGTGCGCGCACCTCGTGGTCGCCGAGCGGAAGCGCCTGTCGGCGGGCCTCGACTCGCTGCACCGCAAGGGCATCCGCGACGCGCTCGCCGGGTTCTGCACCGCCTGACCGACGGCTGCCGCGGGGCGGTGACGAGCCGAGCCTCCCGGCCGGGGGGGTGGCGGGCGGGGGGTGTGGG